>NZ_JAIWJZ010000081.1:0-36590 GCF_020216105.1 Enterobacter sp. K16B | reverse complement strand
TTGATTCCCAGATCCGACAGCTCGCGTCCGTAGCCGGAGCGCTTCACGCCGCCGAACGGCAGCTCTGGCGCGGTATCGGTGAGCCAGTTGATGTATACCATTCCGGTCTCAATCCGCGACGCCATGTTCTTCGCGCGCTCAATATCACGACTGAACACCGCGCCGCCCAGGCCGTAGTGGGAGTCATTCGCCAGCGTGACCGCCTCGTCGTCGTTTTTCACCACATACATCTGCGCCACCGGGCCGAAGAACTCCTCGAAGTACGCGGGGTTATCGCGCGAGATATTCGTCAGGATCGTCGGTTCGAAGAAGCACCCCTCACGCTGCACCGGCTTGCCGCCGTAGTGTAATGTGGCACCGTTTTTCACCGCCTCGTTAACCTGTCTGGTCAGCGTTTCGAGCGCATCTTTAGACGACAGCGGGCCCAGCGTGGTGCTTTCGTCCAGCGGATCGCCAATCTTCACCTGCTTAAATGCCTCGGTGAATTTGCTCAGGAAGGCATCTGCAATTTTCTCGTGCAGGATAAAGCGCTTCGCCGCGGTACAGACCTGCCCGGCGTTGTTGAGCCGCGCATTCACACCGATCTTCACGGCTTTGTCCAGGTCCGCATCATCGAGCACCACGAAGACATCGTTGCCGCCCAGCTCAAGGGTGGATTTCTTGATGTGCTTCGCCGCCTGCGCGGCCACCACGCTGCCGGCTTTTTCGGAACCAGTTAGCGCCGCGCCCTGCACGCGATCGTCGGCGATGATGTTCGCCACCTGATCGGAAGTGATAAACAGGTTGGTCCATGCTCCTTCCGGCGCGCCCGCCTCGCGCACCAGGTGGGCAAAGGCCTCGGCACAGTGCGGCACGATGCTGGCGTGCTTAGCCAGCACAGGGTTACCCGCCGCCAGGTTTGGCGCCAGCACGCGCATCAGCTGGTAGTACGGGAAGTTCCACGGCTCAACGGCCATCAGCACGCCGACAGGGTGATGCTCCACCCACGCTTCCCCAAGCTCAGAATCGTACTTCACCGGGGCCAGGAACTGCTTTGCATTGTCGGCGTAATAGCGGGCAATCTGCGCGCACAGCTTCACCTCACCGCGACTCTGTGCGATGAGCTTACCCATCTCCTGGCTGGCGATTTTCGCCAGCTCCTCGGTGCGCTCGTCGATCAGGTCAGCAAGCTTATGCAGCACCGGCAGGCGCTGGCTGATGTCGCCTTTCGCCCATTCTGAATGGTACAGCGCATCGGCCGCCTTCAGCGCCGCTTCAATATCCGCATCGGTATGGGAGGGGTATTCTTTGATGAGCTGGTTAGTGGCAGGATTTACTGTCTGATAAGCCATGTCGAATCTCCTTGTTTTACCGCTTAGGGTATTAAGGGTAGTCAACATGACTGGTTCTGAAGGTAAAGTTCGGTATATCCGGAGGGTTCTTAATGAAGCGCTGCCCGACAGTTCGCGGCCGTGGTATAAAACCTCCAGAAGGAGCGCCTATGACCGATACCCGACACATCCGCCAGACTTTTCACCGCGTCTCAGGCCTTGAGCGGCGCAGCACGTGGCAGAGCACGCAGGCGTACAAACGTCACTGTAACCCTCAGCTCTCCATCGGCGCGATTGTGGAAGGCCAGACCTGCTGCGTGTGTCATGGCAAAGAGTACATTCTTCACCCCGGGGAGCTCATTGTGATCCCGGCCTCTGCGCCGCACAGCTGCAATCCCGTCGCCGGCAAGCCGCGCAGCTATCACATGCTGTATATCGACACCGATCTGCCAGTGGCATTCCAGGTTATTCGCGACCCTGCGCTCTTTAAGCACTACCTTGCTATTGTGGAGACGATGTCTCCTGCCGCCGTGGAGACGCTGCTTTCTGCCCTTCCCCGCAGTGCGGATAACGCAGATACGCTTCGCTCAACCAGCCAGCAGGTTCAGCAGGCGTTTCTTGCCAACCTGGCCGCACCGCCTTCGCTTGATGAACTCGCCCGACGATTTTCGCTGCGCAAGGAGACGCTGATCCGCACCTTCAGGCAGGACACCGGCCTGACGCCGGGCAGCTTCCTCAATATCTCCCGGGTGGAGTACGCCAAAGCGCGGCTGCACGCCGGGGATAATATTGCTGATGTCGGCTACCAGAGCGGGTTTGCCGATCAGAGCCATTTTCACAAGACCTTTGTCAGCTATACCGCCGCCACGCCGCGCCAGTACGCCACGGGCCGATCAATATCCGACAATAAATAGGTTTTGCGGCCCCGTATTCTGACCTCAGCTTTTCACACTGAGGTTGCTATGGAACTGTTATTCCCTCCCGCTTTTCTCGCCCTGGCACTGGCGCATTTTGTTGCCCTGCTAAGCCCGGGCCCGGATTTCTTCCTGCTGGTGGGCTACGCCGCGCGCTATCAACTGCGCGGCAGCGCGGGGCTGTGCTTCGGCATCGCCGCAGGCAACGGGGTGTACATCCTGCTGGTGATTATCGGCTGGAGCGCGCTGCGCCAGTTTGCGTGGCTGTTTACGTTTATCGAGCTTTGCGGGGCGCTGTACCTGCTGTGGACAGGTTCGCATCTGGTGCGCAGCCGCCCTCAAGTGCTGGCGCTGAATGAAACCCATCAGCGCTTCCCGTCGCTGCGCAAGCAGGTCCTGCTGGGGCTCGGCTCGGCGCTGCTTAACCCGAAGAATGCGCTGTTTTATCTGGCGTTGATGACGGCGCTGCTGGGGCCGGACGTCACGCTGCTTCAGCAGTCGGCCTGCGGTCTCTGGATGGTGATGGTGGTACTGGTATGGGATCTGGCGCTAGTGTCGCTGATGGGGTTGCCCGCGGTGCAACAGAAGCTTAGCCGTTCGCTCTGGTGGATTGAGCGCACGGCAGGGATGGTGCTGATGGGGTTTGGGGGATGGGTGCTGTGGCGGCTGCTGGAAAATGTACTCTGACACAGCAGGCAGCGCTAAAGCTGCCATTTACCTATTTTTTACTTTGGTCGCGCAGCATCGCTTCGCGCAAAATAGCGTTAAGCCTTGTCTGATAACCTTTTCCAGGCCGTTTCAGCCACTCCATCACGTCGGCGTCTATACGTACAGATGCCTGAGTTTTGAGTGGTCGAAAGAATTTCCCGCGCACAGCCGCCGCCCACTGTTCATCATCCGTGGCAGGAATATCGCTGTAATCAATCTCTGCTTCTGGTCTTTCAGCTAATGCTTTGAGCTCAGCCTCACGACGAGCGCTTACGTCGGGCGCAGTACCGCGTTTATGTTTAACGATGCTCATAACGGCTCCTCTCTTTACGGTCCGCCTTTCGTGCGCTAATGATACGGATGACTTCGTCACCACTTTCAAAACGTACCGTGTGTGCGACCATAATGACAATTAGACCATGTACAAGGCCAATGGTCTGCCAACGGAACTCTCCATTTTCATGACGATCCTGCAAAGATAAATGATAAGGATCGTCAAACACCAGAACAGCCTCTTCAAAGCGGATCCCATGCTTAATGAGATTGCTTTTCGCTTTGTTGGTATCCCATTCAAACTCCGTTGGCATAGTGTACCCTTCCTTTATTGTATATACAAAAAAGCATATACAAAACGTTCATAAATTGAACCGGTCGACATCATTCAATTTCACTTTCTGAAGGCGCATTCCAGAAACTGAAATGCGGAGGTCCTTCTCCTGCTTTGCACTTTTCTCCCGTCTCCCTCTATCCTTAACCCATGGAAAAAATAGCTGAACTCAAACGCGCCAAGCTGCTGGCGTTGTCGCTGCTGCTGGTTGCCGCCGCGGCGTTTATCACCACCCTGTTCCTGCCGCAGACCTTCTGGGTGCGCGGCGTGAAGGCCATTGCCGAGGCGGCGATGGTCGGCGCGCTGGCAGACTGGTTTGCCGTGGTCGCACTGTTCCGCCGGGTGCCCATTCCGTTTATTTCGCGCCATACGGCGATCATCCCGCGCAATAAAGATCGGATCGGCGACAATCTTGGCCAGTTCGTGCAGGAGAAGTTTCTGGATACCCAGTCGCTGGTGGCGTTGATTCGCCGCTATGAACCCGCACAGATGATCGGTGCCTGGTTCAGCAAGCCCGACAACGCCCAGCGCGTCGGGCTGCATCTGATGCAGGTGATGAGCGGTTTTCTTGAACTGACCGATGATGGACGCATCCAGCGCCTGCTCAAACGCGCGGTGCATAAGGCCATCGACAAGGTCGACTTCACCGAAACCAGCGCCGTGATGCTGGAGAGCATGACCAAAAACAACCGTCACCAGGTGCTGCTGGATGCCATCATCAACCGCCTGATTACCCTGATTCAGCGGGAAAGCACGCGGGACTTTATTGCCGACCAGATTGTCCACTGGCTGAAGACCGAGCATCCCCGCAAGGCGATGGTGCTGCCCACCGAGTGGCTGGGCGATCAGAGTGCGGAGATGGTGTCGAACGCAGTGAACACGCTGCTGGACGACATCAGCCACGACCGCACGCACCAGATACGCCAGGCGTTCGATCGCGCCACGCTGAAGCTTATCGACAACCTGAAAAACGACCCGGAGATGGCGGCAAAAGCCGACAACATCAAGCACTACCTGAAGAATGACGAGGCGTTTAACCGCTATCTGGGCGAGATGTGGGCCGACCTGCGCCAGTGGCTGAAGGCGGATATGCAGAGTGAGGACTCTCGCGTGAAGCAGCGCATCGCTAACGCCGGGCTGTGGTTTGGCGAAACGCTGACAAACGACGCCAGCCTGCGGGCGTCGCTGAACGAGCATCTGGAGCAGGCCGCGCATCGTCTCGCGCCGGATTTCGCGGCGTTCCTGACCCGCCACATCAGCGACACGGTCAAAAGCTGGGATGCCAAAGACATGTCCCGGCAGATTGAGCTCAACATCGGCAAAGATCTGCAGTTTATCCGTGTCAACGGCACGCTGGTGGGCGGGACGATTGGCCTGATCCTGTTTTTACTCTCGCAACTGCCCGCCGTGCTGGGACATTAATCCGCGTTGGGTGGCGCGATGATATAGCGCGTCGCCTGGAAGCGGTTCAGGATCACATGCACCAGAAACACCATCGTCAGCGTCGCCACCAGCGAAAACGTTACGGAAGTGATGCGATAGAGATCGCTGAACACCAGGTCGCTGTCCGGGTGCATGTTCTGCCCGAACATAATGCCGATGGTGGTGATGCTGGAGAACCCCACGCCGGCCCCGACTTTCTCCATTACGTGCAGGCGCGCGCCAAACGCCAGCCCAAGGCCGATCAGCGGCATCATCAGCAGCATATGGCTACTGTGGTCGTAGAGGATAAGCTGGACGACCAAAATATAGAGGCAACCCAGCACCACGCCGACCACGCGCCAGATGGAGCTCATCACCGCGCCGCGATAGTGCATCGGGAACAGAATCAAAATCCCCGCCATCAGCGCCGAGAGCGAATCGCTTAAATCGCTAATCTGAAAAACAACGAAAATCAGCGTCGCGACGGTACCGGAGAGCAGCGACTCGTGGCGTACGCGGGCGTCGTCTTTCTCGATCAGCGGCGGCGGCTTGCGCGGCTCAACGTCCGGCAGAAGATAGTTCATCAGCGCGCTCAGGCACACCGCCATCACGCTGGCTTCAATGTTGGAAAACAGCAGCGTGTGCCAGTTGGTGGTGGGGTAGCTCATGAAATTGAGCATCACGCTCTGGCACACCACACCCATGGACCCGAACAGAAACAGCGGCCCCTTGCTCATAAAGCGAAAACGCATCACGTACAGGGCAAACACCACCAGCGTCATGATCACCGGCCATTGCGACAGATAGCCGATAATAATCACCATTTCCACGCAGTTCAGCGACGCGCTGAAGATAAACTGCTTCGCCACGTGGCGGTTAAACACCGGGACCAGCGAAAGCAACATGATCGGGTAGACCACGAAAAAGACGCCGTAGCTGGTGTTGTAAAAGCTGGAGATGCTGAGCGCAATCATCCCGGCAAAGACGATGCGCAGGGTCTGGCGAAAGTCATTTGCCGTATAGACGATGTTGCCGTGCGGGGTAAAGACCCGCGCCAGCGTATTAATAGACATAGTGCAGCAGGCTCACCAGGTGGATTTGCATCCCGGAGAAGAAGCGCGCAAACGGCCCTTCGCTGTTGTAAAGCTGCACGGTCGCCCGCGCACCGGTCGGCAGATGCTTCGGCAGCGGCTCATCCAGCGTCACGTGAATGCGCATCCGCTGGGCGTCACGTACCCAGCGGTTAGAGGTTTCCGGCTCGGAAAGCTGGCCATTAACGGCCTCCTGACCGGCGAGGATCCCCGCATCGCTGCTGGTCACGTGGGCGCGGAAAACATGCCCCGGGAAGGCGTCAAACACCACCGCAGCATCGGTGCCCTGATGGGTATGACGCAGGCTTTTTTCACGGAAATCAGCCACGATATCGGTCTGGTTGTTCACCAGCGCCAGCGCGGCCGAGCCGGAGGAGGCATAAAAGCCGGGGCTTAACTGCAGGTTACTGACCGTGCCGTCTGCCTGGGCGTAAACCTTCGTCCAGCCGAGGTTCAGCTCCGCGTCATCGAGCGCGTTACGGTATTTTTGCAGCGTCACGTTGTGCTGCTCATCCCGCTCGCCACGCTGGATGCGCAGGTTCCGGATGTTGGCCTGAATCGTGCTGACGGACTGCTCGCTGCTCTGCCAGGTCGTGCGGACCTTATCCAGATCCGCCTGCGAGACGTTCTGTAACGTACTCAGCTTCTGGTAGCGATCGAAGGTCACTTTGTCGTTACGCGCGATCAGAACCGCGGTCTTCAGGCTGGCCTGCGCGGCGGCGATCTGCGCGTCCAGCTGTTCGTTGGACAGGCGAGCCTGCTCGAGCGCGATTTGCGCTGCTTCCACTTTATTGCGAAACGGTGTGTCGTCGAGTTCAAACAGCAGATCGCCCCGCTTCACCTGGCTGTTGTTGTGCACATGCACGGCCGCCACATAGCCGGACACGCGCGGAGACACCGGCGTCACCACGCGCATCACGGTGGAGTCCGGCGTCAGCGGGATCCAGATATCCGCGACGACAAAGTAGACAAACATCAGCAGGAAAGAGGCAATACTCACCCTTACCCAGCGGGCAAACTTTTGTTCAGGAGTCATTATTTTTCGGTCTTGTTATCTTCTTCGCGGATTGTCCGCAAATTGCAGGCGATTTGATTCAGGGTGGCGCTGAAAATATCGAGATGTTCCGGCGCGATGTTTTGCGATACGCGCGTCTGAAGCGTCTCAATGACCTGGGTGAGCCTTTGAAGGACAGCTTTTCCCTCAGGCGTCAGCGTCAGAAGCCGGATGCGCTTGTCATAAGGCGATGTGGTGCGCAACAGGTAACCCTGCTTTTCCAGCTGTGTCAGAGTGCGCATCAGCGGTGGCAGCTCAATGCCCTGCACCTCCGCAAGCTCACTCACCGAGACGTTATCCCCAAGTTGATGCAGCTGCATCATCACCGTCCAGCTCGACTGGGTTAACCCGGTATCGAGAATGGCGTCGTCGATGACGGCACGCCACTGGCGCACGATCATCGCCATCCGCATGCCCATCGGCCTGCGGCAGAACAGTTCTTCTTCACTCATGGGGAAACCTCTCGAAACACGCAGCCACGATAATAGTTATCAGGGTAAGTATCAAGAAACGAGAGGTAAAAGCGCAGGAATTGCGAAAACGATATTCTCACTCTCCCTATGGGCTGAGGGATCCCCAGAAATAGGGTCATGCCGGATAACGTCTTCTGCCAGCCACATCATTTAACGGCAACGGGACAATAATCCAGACAGGTGAAGACAAAAGCAGGAAGGAACGGAACTTCTAAATAGTGTATTCTTTTTATCAGGTTAAAGGAGACGTGAATGACAGTGAAAAACCAGGAACTGATCGCGGCAGGATTCACCAGTAAGGATATCGAGAGGATCAAACGTCACCAGGCGACTGGGGACTCGCAGGAAAAGGTTCTGAAGGATCTGGCCGGCTATTTCCTGTCGGTAGTCTGGATCACCGGCGGGATGGCCATAGTCACCCTGCTTACCGTGATCTTTGGCAGCCCCAGCCATGTTATCTCCTGTGTGGTTGCCGTCGTCTTTCTGTTGATTGTGCTGCTTCTGGTGATGCCGGTCAGACTTGGCTATAAATCATGGAAGCTGATGAGATCACATATCAGCGACTCCGGTCGTCACGGGTAAGGAGTTCCAGTATCACCTTCGCACTGACCCCCCATCCCAGAACCTTCATCGTCAGTTTGCCCGGAGAAAGGGTTTCCACCATGCGGTAATAGTCTCCGGGAAGATAACGGAAAAGACGCCAGGCCTCAGCTTTCCCAGTCAGACCAAACACACCATAAACGTTGGCTGCAAGCGTGGTTGCATTAAAGATCCCCAGGCCGACATCGCGGCTGAAGCCCATAAATTCCGCTACGGACATGGCGCCGTCCGCCAGGATCCCCTCTGAAGCAGGTTCATTCAGGAACTGACGGGCTGCCTCCCGTGATACCGTATTAAGGGCATCACCGACCAGAACGGCACCGGCAAGCATACCAGCAGGCGTCATCGTTGCGATCATAACACCGCCAAACACAGCCTGAACGCCGGCGAGAACGACCTTAATCCCAGATATGAAGTATCCAACAATTTTATTCTGCTCTGTTACATACTGAATTTCAGTGTAGATTCGGGCATAACCGGTTTTCAACATGCGCGACTGTTCAAGCAGGAACTCATTCTCAGCCCTTAGTTTTTTCAGGCAGGTAATGCATTCTTCATCGCTCTTTGCTCTCCTCGCCGCGTCAAACTGTTGTATGACAACCTGTCTTATTTCATCCACGAATTTCAGACGGGTCAGTGAATCACTGAGGTGCATGGCCGCGACGGTATTTGCAGTATTCACAAGCTTTCGGGCTTCCAGATTGATCATCGTATCAGCCCACTGGCGCCGACTCTGCCCAGGAAAAAGAGCGATATCCATTGCATATTCCTTTTCTGTAGTCAGGACGAATATTCCTTAACCGACCAGCTCAGGTCAGTTTGGGGATAGAGATCTATTGTACAGAAAGCCTGTTTTTGGAACAGGCTTACCTGCAGCAATAGGGGGTACACCAGCCCTGAGGGAGAGGATGGGGATAAGAGCATCAGCCCGCAGCGGAATTTAACTGCTAAAATGTCGGGAAATGGCGGCCTTCCCCGACGCCGTCACCACCACCTCTCTGTACCCCGCCACCCGCTGGATCCAGCCTTTACTTTCCAGATAAACAAGCAGCACCGCGCCGGCCTCACCTCCCAGGTGAAACCGCCGCTCGCTCCAGTCCAGGCAGGCGCAGCAGGCCTTGCGACGGGAATGAGCGCGTAACGGAATGCCAAGCTTCAGAAACTGCTCCCGGCCATACAGCGTCAGCGCGGAACCGTCTGCCTCCAGCCAGCCTTCCTCCTGCATAAAATCATAGATCTGCACCGCCACCGTACCGGCAAGATGGTCGTAGCAGGTTCGGGCTTCACGCAGGGCTTCTGGCGCGGAGGTTTCCGGCGGCGTGATGCGGCTCCAGGAGAGCCCCATCATCTGCTCCACCAGCGCCGCGACGTCGGGTCCGGCAAGGCGATAATAGCGATGCCGCCCTTGCGACAGGCAGGTGATCAGCTTTCCTTCCACCAGCCGGGCGAGATGCCCGCTGGCGGTCGATGGCGCAACCTCTGCCGCCGCGCTCAGTTCGGTGGCGGTCCACGCCCGCCCGTCCATCAGCGCGCAGAGCATTTTCACGCGCGACGGATCGGCCATTGCAGCGGCCACCGCGGCAATGGCCTGCTCCAGCGCCGCGCTGTTATCAGGGGGTAAGCTCGTCTTTAACATGGGTCGCCCAGGGTTCGGTGATCTCTGCGGCCAGCTTATCATCATCCGTCAGCAGAATAAGGTGATTCGCATGGTCGCTGTACTGAGTCAGGATAGACACACCGCCTGCCGCCAGGGCCGCCGCGATCTCGCCCAGCTCTCCGGGGCGCGCCTGCTTGAGCTTTCTGATCACCGGCTTTCGCACCGCCAGTACGGTAAACCCGGCGTCAAGCAGCACGCGTCGCGCTTTCTCCCCATCTTCCACCAGGAAATGGGCTTCCGTACCGAATACGCCACCGCCCTCCAGCCCAACGCCGTTGCGGCCCAGAAGCTGTCCAAAACGCGCCAGTTCACCCGGGATATCACGGAAATTGACATGAACGTCATACATCGGCATGCCCTCCGGTTTCAGAGGTATATTCCCGCACGACCTGCGCCACCCGAATGCGGTAGTACGCAAAAATCGACTCCCGCCCTTCGGCCTGCGCCGCCTGGTGAAAGACGTTCTGCTTCCAGCGGCGGACAGCCTCTTCATCCCGCCACCAGGAAAGAGACAGGATTTTGCCCTCGGTGGTCAGGCTCTGAAAACGTTCGATATCAATAAAGCCGTCAATCTCCGCCAGCAGCGGCTTCAGTTCGGCGGCCAGCTGCAGGTAGCGCGCCTGATGAGCGGGCTCGGCTTTGGCTTCAAAAAGGACTGCGATCATGGTTTTCTCTCCGTTGTGATGTTGGGGAGAGAATGCAGGAGGGAAAAACGCAATGCTTCGGCAAGAAGCGAAATGTTGTGCCGGATGGCGCTGCGCTTATCCGGCCTACGGGCGCATGTAGGCCCGGTAAGCGTAGCGCCACCGGGCGGGTTTTAGCTCACAATCGACCGCGGCTCCATAAACGCCCGGATCCCCCACTCGCCCATCTCGCGCCCTACGCCGGAGTGTTTGAACCCGCCAAACGGCGCTTTCGGCTCATGCGCCAGAGTGTTCACCAGCACGCGGCCGGAGACAATCTGCTGCGCCACGCGATGGGCCCGCTCTTCATCACGGCCCAGCACCATCGCGCTCAGGCCGTACTCGGTATCATTGGCGATGGCGACAGCCTCCGCCTCGTCCTGATAAGGGATCACGCACAGCACCGGGCCAAAAATCTCGTCACGGGCAATGGTCATCCGGTTGTTCACGTTGGCAAACAGCGTCGGACGCACGAACCAGCCGTCCCGCGTCCCGTCCGGCCGCCCTTCGCCGCCCGCCAGCAGGCGTGCCCCCTCTTCGATCCCTTTGCGGATGTACCCCTGTACCCGCTGCCACTGCTTCTCGCTGACCATCGGGCCAACCTCTGTCGCGCTATTGCGCGGGTCGCCGGATTTCACCGCCGCCACGGCCTGCGCCAGCGCGGCTTCCATTTCTGTCTTGCGTGACTGCGGCACCAGAATGCGCGTCCCGGCCACGCACGCCTGCCCGCTGTTCATAAATCCGGCCTGAATCACCAGCGGGACGGCCTGCGCCAGATCCACATCCTCCAGCAGGATCGTCGGCGATTTACCGCCTAACTCCAGCGTCACGCGCTTAAAGCTTTCCGCCGCGTTACGCAGGATCGCCTTGCCGGTAAGGGTCGAACCGGTAAACGAGATCTTCGCTACGTCCGGATGACGGCTGAGGGTTTCGCCCACCGTCTCGCCGCGCCCGGTGACGATATTAAACACCCCCGGCGGCAATTCAGCATCGCGCAGCGCTTCGGTAACGATCTGCGTTTGCAGGGCGCTCATTTCGCTCGGCTTGATCACCGCCGTGCAGCCCGCGGCGAGCGCGGCCGCCAGTTTGCCGCAGATAAACCCCGCATCGCTGTTCCACGGCGTGATCAGCCCGGCCACGCCAAGCGGTGTCATCTGTACCGTTGCGGCACCTGCGGTGCTGACAAACTCAAACGCCTCCAGTGCCGCAATGGCCTGAGCAATCACCTCCGCCGGGTAGCTTGCCATCCACGCCGAGCGCGAAGCCGGCGCGCCGTACTCCTCGACAATGGCGTCCAGCAGCGCATCGTGACGGGCAGCCACGGCGGCGTGCATCCGCTTCAGCGCGTCGATGCGCGTCTGCTTTGTGGTCCGGGACCACGCCGGAAACGCCGCTTTCGCCGCCGCGATAGCGCGTTCGGCGTCAACCTCATCCGCCAGGCGAACCTGACCCATAACCTGCGCCGTTGCCGGGTTGTACAAGTCAAAACGTTCGGTACCGTGCGGGGTAACAAACTCGCCGTTGATAAAGATCTGTTCGATGATGTGCATATCATCCTCCTCAGGTTGTGTGGGTCCAGTCTGGCACGGCTTCTCCGTTGCGATAATCCACGCTATGCTGCAAGGGTTGTTTCGATTTTCAGGATAATCTATGCATCGTTCAGGTCTGACAGAGCTGGAAGTGGTGATGGCGGTGGTGCGGCGCGGCAGCTTTCGCGGCGCGGCGCAGGAGCTGGGGATGTCCGCCACCGCGGTAAGCAACGCCATCGCCGGGCTGGAGAGCCGCCTTGAGACGCGCCTTTTTAACCGCACCACCCGCAGCGTGGCCCTCACCGACGCCGGGCAGCGCTATGTGGCGCGAATTGGTCCGGCCCTGCAGGAGATCCGTCTCGCCGGGGAAGAGATCCACAGCGACACCGGGGAACCTGCCGGCACGCTGCGCCTCAACGTGCCGAACCATATCGGCGCCCTGTTTCTGGACCAGCTGCTGATCGACTTCATGATCCGCTACCCGAAAATGCGCGTGGAAACGGTGAGCGAAGCGAGGATGATCGACATCGTTGCGGAAGGCTATGACGCCGGGATCCGCCTTGAAGAGTCCGTCCCGCAGGACATGATCGCCGTGCCGCTGACCGGCGAGATCCGCCAGCTTGTCACCGCCACGCCGGACTACTTCGCCCGTCACGGCATACCCGAGACGCCGGACGATCTGCTGCAGCACCAGGGGATCGGCATGCGTATGGCCCACGGCGGGATCTACCGCTGGGAGCTGGCCCGTCGGGGTGAAACGTACGCGCTGGCCGTGCCGCCGCGCTTTGCCACCTCCGATCTCTTCGCCTCGATCCGCGCCGTGAAAGCGGGGCTAGGGGTCGGTTTTTTACCGGAACTCTATATTCAGGAAGAGCTGAAAAGCGGGGAGCTGGTGAGCGTCTTAAACGACTGGGCACAGCCGTTTGCCGGGCTGCGCCTGTACTATCCTGGCCATCGCCACGTCCCGCCGGGGCTGCGGGCGCTGGTGGCGATGATCCGCGAGCGCGGAATTATTCCAGGTTAGCCTTGTTCAGCCCGTAAGCCGCGTCCAGCGCGCCCGGCGCCATGCGGGAGGTGATCCCCAGACGGTTCCAGGCGTTGATCGCCACGATGGCGAAGTTCAGCTCTGAAATCTCTACATCTGAGAAGTGCTCCGCCACGCTGCGGTAGAGCGCATCGCTCACGCCGTGAACGCTGATTTGGGTCAGCGCTTCGGTGAAGGCCAGCGCCGCTTTTTCACGGGCGCTGAACAGCGGGGACTCGCGCCATGCCGCCAGATGGTAGAGGCGCAGCTCGCGCTCGCCGGCGATTTTCGCCTCTTTCGAGTGCATATCCAGGCAGAACGTACAGCCGTTCAGCTGCGACACGCGAATGTCGATCAGATGCTTCAGCGCCGGGTCGATGGAGGTTTTCGCCACCTCCATGCTCAGGGCAGACAGCGCGTTAGCGAGGGCAGGTGTGACTTTGTGATGGTTGACGCGAGTGCTCATGGTCTTTCCTCTGATTTACACGGTATGTGTGATGCGATGAGGCAAATCTACGCCGTTCATGACATAGTAAAAAGACACAAAAAACGTGAAATGAGGTAGGACATGAAGCCGGGCTATCACGAGATTTATTCCCGCTATCGCGATAACATCACGCGCGGCGTGCTGAAGCCGGGCGATAAGGTGCCTGCCATCCGCGTGCTGGCGGAAGAGCTGAAGGTGGCGCGTAAAACCGTCGAAACGGCGTATGCCATTCTGACGGGGGAAGGGTATCTGGTAAGCCAGGGCGCGCGCGGCACGCGGGTCAACCCGGACCTCCTGCTGCCGGCCACTCCTGCGCCGACGGAACAGGCCACCGGCACGCTTCCGGCCTCGCTTATCAGCCAGCGCGAGCGGGCAGGATTTCTGCGTCCCGGCATCCCCTCCCTCGACAGCTTCCCCTATAAAAAGTGGCTGCTGCTGGCAGGCCAGGCGACGCGTTCCATGCGCCAGGAGGAGATGCTCAACCCGCCGATGCTGGGCTGGTATCCGCTGCGTCAGGCCATCGCCCGCTATCTCAACATCTCACGCGGATTGTCCTGCACTGCCGAACAGGTGCTGATCACCAGCGGCTACAGCGGCAGCCTGCGCCTGATCCTCGACACCCTTGCCAGCCGCAGCGACAAGGTGGTGTTTGAAGATCCGGGCTATTTTATGGGGCAGCAGTTGCTCAAGCGGATCGTGCCGCGCCTGCACACCGTGCCGGTCGACCGCAACGGCATCGACACGGAATACCTGCTCCGTCACCATCGCGACGCCCGTTTTGCCATCGTGACCCCGTCGCACCAGAGTCCGCTGGCGGTCACGCTCTCCCTGCCGCGTAAACAGCAGTTGCTCGACTGGGCCAGCCAGAACGACGCATGGATTATCGAAGACGATTACGACGGGGAGTTTCACTACACCCGCAAGGTACTGCCGTCGCTGAAAAGCCTCGATCGGCACGACCGGGTGATCTTTATGGGCACCTTCAGTAAAACCATTATGCCATCGCTACGCATGGGCTACGTGGTGATGCCCGCCAGCACCATCGGGGCCTTTACCGACTGCGCGGACATTACCACCAGCGGCCAGCCGGTGCTGACGCAAAAAATCCTCACCACCTTTCTCAATGAAGGCCATTTTTTCCGGCATCTGAAGAAGATGCGCGCCCTGTATCAGACCCGCCGGGAGTGGATGATTGCCGCCCTGCGCGAGGTGTATGGCGATCTGTTTTTCACCGAGCAAAACGATGGCGGGATGCATATCGTGGCATTTCTCACCAGAGGAAGCGCTGACCAGGACGTGGCGCGCTGCTGGCAGGAACAGCAGCTGCAGGTTAATGCGCTTTCGGAGTGGTATCGCGGGTCGGGCAAACGCTACGGGCTGGTGATGGGCTATAACAACGTGCGGTCGTATCAGGAGGCGCTGGATTTGCTGGAAAGGCCGAAACGGCAGACGCTTGAGCTGTTGCGCTGAAAATCGCCCGGTGGCGCTACGCTTACCGGGCCTACGGGATCGAGTAGGCCCGGTAAGGCGCAGCCGCCACCCGGCGACGACGTGGATCACACATCATTACGCGACAACCCAACGTCCTTGAGCTGCTCGTCGCTCATCTGGCTCAGAATGCGACGGGTACGGTTGATGCGATACCAGTTACGCAGCGTTTTCGCGATCCAGACAAACACAATAAACGGACGTTTTGAACGATTTTCGTAGAATTCCATGATGCTCTCCTCGCTGTGCCAGTGGGCTTATCATCATGGAAAACGGCCTGTACAATACAGATTCAAAAACTGCTTTTGTTTACCATACAGATCCGTTAAAACGGTATCTGCATGGCGTTTAGCCCATCAATCTGTACTGGTTTAACAATCTGTATGGTGAAAACAAAGGATACAGCATGACGCGCTACCAACATCTGGCCAATCTACTGGCAGAACGCATTGAACAAGGGCTGTATCGCAGCGGCGAACGTCTGCCGTCGGTACGCGCGCTGAGCCAGGAACACGGCGTAAGTATCAGCACCATACAGCAGGCCTATCAGATCCTCGAAAACCTCCAGCTGATCACCCCTCAGCCGCGCTCCGGCTATTTTGTCTCGCCGCGCAAGGCCCAGCCGCCCGTCCCGGCGATGACCCGCCCGGTGCAGCGCCCGGTGGACGTCACCCAGTGGGACGAGGTGATGATGCTGCTGGATGCCCGCGCCGACAAAGAGATGATCTCCTTCGGCGGCGGTTCGCCGGACATTAACCAGCCGAGCCTGAAACCCCTGTGGCGCGAAATGAGCCGCATTGCGCAGCATAACCCGGGCGAGATGCTGAGCTATGACGTGCTGGACGGGCGCCTGGAGCTGCGCGAGCAGATTGCCCGCCTGATGCTGGACAGCGGCTCCACCGTATCGGCAAGTGACATTGTGATCACCAACGGCTGCCACGGCGCGCTGTCCATCGCCCTGCTCTCGGTATGCAAACCGGGGGATATCGTGGCAGTGGAGTCACCGTCGTTTCACGGCACCATGCAGATGCTGCGCGGCTTCGACATCAAGGCGATTGAAATACCCACCGATTCTGAAACCGGGATCAGCATCGAGGCGCTCGAGCTGGCGCTGGAGCAGTGGCCAATCAAGGCGGTGATTCTGGTGCCCAACTGCAACAACCCGCTCGGGTTTATCATGCCGGAAGCACGAAAAAAACAGGTCTTAGCCCTCGCCCAGCGGCACGATATCGTGATTGTTGAGGACGATATTTATGGCGAGCTGGCCGCCGAGTACCCGCGCCCGCGCACCATTCATTCGATGGATATCGACGGTCGCGTGATCCTCTGCAGCTCGTTTACCAAAACCGTGGCGCCGGGCCTGCGCGTCGGCTGGATTGTGCCGGGACGCTACTACGACCGGGTGATGCACATGAAATACGCCGCGGGCGGGTTTAATGTGCCGGGCACGCAGATGGCGGTGGCGGCGTTTATCCGCGACGGCCATTATCATCGCCATGTGCGTCGTATGCGCCAGATTTATCAGCAAAATATGGAAACTTACACCTGCTGGGTGCGACAGTATTTCCCGGCAGAGATTTGCGTCACGCGCCCGCAGGGGAGCTTCCTGCTATGGGTTGAGTTACCGGAAAACGTGGATATGGTCTGCGTCAGCAAGCAGCTGTGTCGGCTGAAGATCCAGGCTGCGGCCGGGTCGCTGTTTTCCGCCTCCGGGAAGTACCGCAACTGCCTGCGGATCAACGTGGCGCTGCCGCCAACGGATAAGCATCGCGAGGCGTTGAAGAAGATGGGCGAGGCGATTGTGATTGCGATGGAGGAGTAGTGTTTTGCCGGGTGGCGGCTTCGCCTTACCCGGCCTACGTTATTGCCGTTGTAGGCCCGGTAAGCGCAGCGCCACCGGGCAACAGGCCGCATTACTCGTCGAAGTACCAGTACCCCTGGTTAATCAGCCCGGTGAGCACCTCGACAAACGCCGGGTTGTTCAGGGCATCCCCCAGCTCCGCCTGGCCGAGTTCGGTGTAGCGGCACAGCGCATCCGCGGCCTTCGCGTCTACCGTCTCCAGCTGCTCGCTGTTGATAAAGAAGCTGCCGTTGATGTTCAGCACGCGCAGGCCGCTCAGGCGAGACAACGTTTCGCCGCCCTGCAGCGCGTCCAGCACCTCTTCTGCAGAATACGGCGGTTCGGCGGCGGCGATATCCAGCTCGTGACGCGGCGTGGAGACAAAGCTGCCAAACCATTTTGTGAAATCATCCGGCTTGCTGATCATCTCGATCATCATCTGACGAATGCGATCGAGCTCGTACTGCTCCACGCGGCCCGGGTGTTCGCGACAGGTGAGATCCGGATCGCTGTAGTGCTCGCCCCCCAGATCGTTTTCCAGCGCATAATCGGCGAAGCTGCTGATTAGATCCCGGCCGTTTGGCCCACGGAAGCCGACGGAGTAATTCAGCGCGGTCTCATGGGTAAAGCCGTCGTGCGGGAATCCAGGCGGAATGTAGAGGATATCGCCCGGGGCCAGATCTTCGTCGATGATCGGCTCGAACGGATCCACATGCAGCAGCGCCGGATGCGGGCAGAACTGGCGCATCGGCAGCTTGTCACCCACGCGCCAGCGGCGGCTGCCCATCCCCTGAATAATGAAAACATCATACTGATCGATATGCGGGCCCACGCCACCGCCGGGGACGGAGAAAGAGATCATCAGGTCATCCAGGCGCCAGTCCGGCAGGACGCGGAACGGACGCACCAGCTCCGCCGCAGGCATATGCCAGTGGTTCACCGCCTGCGCCAGCAGCGACCAGCCCGTTTCGCCCAGATCGTCAAAGTGCTCAAACGGACCATTGCTGGCCTGCCACTTGCCGTTGAAATGGCTCACCAGGCGGCTATCGACTTCCGGCTCCATCGCCAGGCCTGCCAGCTCGTCCGGGGTAATCGGGTCGACAAAATTCGGGAAGGCATTTTTCAGTACAACGGGTTGTTTTTGCCAGTATTTCTCAAGAAATTCCGGCCAGTTCAGGTTCAGTTGATACGCCATGGATAGCACCAGTGAGAGGGGAAACAGGCGCGATTATAGGCAAGAAGGCAGAGGGGGAACTTGTCATGGGTCAAACGAGGGCGTGTAGGTCGGGTAAGGCGTAGCCGCCACCCGACACATACACGGCGCGAAAACTTAATCCAGCTTCAGCTCGTCATAATGGGTAATCAATTTGCCGACGATGCCGTAGTCCAGCGCTTCTGCCGGAGACATCCAGAAGTTGCGGTCGGTGTCTTTTTTCACTTTTTCCAGCGGCTGGCCGGTCGCATCCGCGATCAGCTTATTCACGCGATCCAGCATGCGGATGATTTCGCGCGCTTCGATCTCAATATCCGTCGCCTGACCGCGCACGCCGCCCAGCGGCTGGTGGATCATAAAACGGGTATTGGGCAGCGAGTAGCGGTGCTCTTTTTTCGCCGCCAGGAAGATGGTGATCCCGGCGCTTGCCACCCAGCCGGTGCCGATAACGTGGACTTCCGGGCGGATGAATTTGATAAAGTCGTGGATGGTATCGCCCGCTTCCACGTGACCGCCCTGGCTGTTGATGTACAGCTTGATCGGATCGTTGCTGACGCTTTGCAGCAGGATCATCTGGGTGATCACTTTCTGCGCCAGCTCCTGGTTAATCTCACCGGAGATCACAATCGAACGGGACTCCAGCAGTTTTTGCTGCAGAGCGCCCGCGCCGTTTGACCCTTCCGCTTTTTCCTTGTCGCTCTCTTTCAGTGTGTAGTGCATTGTTATGTCCTCAGCAATTAGCGCTCAAAACCAGAGTGTAGCCTGTTTTACCGATCAAAGTCCTCACCGACAAATAACGAGGGCGCTGAGGCATACTGCCCATGTTGCACGCGTTTCGTTCCTTCACCACTCCCGCCCCGGCTCGCTATACTTCATACGGTTATCATATTGTTAAATGATAATGATATTTAATGTGTTAAGATGAAAGTCAGCATAAACAGTCCCTTACGTAACCGTCGGGACTGTTTGCATCCTCGACATGTAAATCAGCACCGGGGCGGTGAATGGAACACATTGTGTATGTGGTTGATGACGATGACGCAGTCAGGCACTCCGTAATCGGGCTGCTGGAATCAGCAGACTTAAACGCCATCGGCTTTTCATCGGCAGAAGCGTTTCTTCAACACCGGTTTGAGGAGCTGCCGTCGTGCGTGATCCTCGACATGCAAATGCCCGCCATCTCGGGCTTTGAGGTGGCTGACGCGCTCAAGGACAGCGGGCGCGAGATCCCGATTATTTTCCTCACCGGCCACGGCACCATCCCGATGTCGGTGCGCGCCATCAAGGGCGGCGCTTACGAATTCCTCACCAAGCCCGTTGAATCTGGCGCGCTTATCGACGCCATTGAATCCGCGCTCCGGCTGGCGGAACACAACGCCGTACGCAATAAAGAGCACTACGCCCTGAAGCAGCGGCATATGTCCCTCACGCCGCGCGAACACGAAGTGCTGACGCTGGCGATTAGCGGCATGCTGAATAAACAGATTGCCGCCGAGCTGGGCGTCAGCGAGATCACGGTGAAGGTGCATCGCCGCCGCGTGATGGAGAAAATGCAGGTGCGCTCCGTAGCAGAGCTGGTCAGGGCCGTTGAGCGCCTGACCAAAAGCCAGCCCGCGGAGTAACGTTTACCCTTCCTGCGCGGCCAGCGGCAGCGCAAAGGCAAACACGGTGCCGTGCGGCTCCCGGCGGCGCGCGCTCAGCTTCCCACAGTGGCGCTCGATGATGCTGGCACTGATGGTCAGCCCCATCCCCATTCCCTGCGCTTTGGTGGAGTAGAACGAGTCAAAAATCTGCTCCAGCCGCTCGGGCTCAATGCCGCTGCCGGTATCGGCGATCTCGACGATAACTTTCCCGTCCGCGTTGCTGGTGCTGAGGGTGATGACGCAGGGACGATCCGTCACCTCGGCCATCGCTTCTACCGCATTCATCACAAGGTTAAGCAGCACCTGCTGGATCTGCACGCTATCGCCGGTGATAACGCTCTCCTGCGCCTGCAACAGATAATCAACGCTAATCTGTCGCAGCTCCAGCTCGCTGCGCGACAGCATGATGATATGGTGGATCAGGTCGTGCAGATCGATACGCGAAAAGGTGGGATCCTGCTTGCGCGTCAGAGACTGAATGCTGCGAATGATCTCCCCCGCCCGCGCGCCTTCCGCGGCGATCTCCTCCAGCCCTTCGCGCACTTTATCCAGCCGGGCCGGTTCGCGGCTGAGCCAACGCAGGCTCGCCCCGGCGTTAGAAACAATCGACATCAGCGGCTGGTTGATCTCGTGGGCGATGGAGGAGGTCAGCTGTCCGACGGTGGTGGCGCGGGACACCCGCGCCAGATCCGCCTGCGCCACCCGCATGGCATCTTCCGCGGCGCGCTGGCTGGTGATGTCGGTAATGATGCCGTAATACTCGTTCACCTCGCTGCCCACGCCCACCGGATCGCCAATCCCGAGGATGTAGCGCGTTGAGCCGTCGGGACGCTTCACGCGAAACTCTGCCCGCATGGAGAGCCCGTCGCGCACGCTCCGGGTGACGATGGCGCTGATGCGGGCGTAATCGTCCTCATGAACGAAGGTCAAAAACTCCGCCATGGAGATCGTCTTTTGCTGTTCAGGCAGGCCGAGGATGCGGGCGTACTCGTCCGAGACAAACATCAGGTCCTGCTCCAGCTCCCAGCGCAAGCTGCCGGTGTGGCTGATCTGCTCGCCCAGCATCAGCGAGGTCTGGCTGGCGCGCAGCTCTTTCTCGACCCGCCGACGCTGAATGTTCTCCGCCAGCAGCTCGGCGTACAGCCGCGCCGTCTCCAGGGAGACCGCGGCCTGCGCGCCCAGCAGGCTCACCACGCGCGAGTGCTCGGCGGTAAAGACCTCCGGCATCAGGCGGTTTTCCAGGTACAGCACCCCCACCAGCCGCGCCTGTTTGAACATCGGGACGCACATCACGGCCGCTCCCGAGGTCACCAGATAGGGATCCTGGCTGAAGGGGTGGAACTCCTCCGGTTTACCGGTGCGGATCTCCTGCCCGGTGCGGATCACCGCCGCCAGCACCGACAGCGGCAGGTCGGTCGCCGTCGGCACGTCTTTCAGGATCCGCACCCGCACGCCCTCGGTACTGGTCCAGGCACTGGCTTCGATCTCCGGAATCAGGCTATCGCTCACGCGAAGCAGCAGCCCGCGCTGCGCCCCGGCGCGTTCGAGCAGGATCGTCATCAGATTTTCGATTAAGCGCTCAAGATTGATCTCCTCCGACAGCGCGCGGGAGGCTTTGATCACGCTCTGCAGATCGCGGATCGTCTCATTCTGGGCGAACGCCACCGTGTCGTAGGCGCTGGCCTGTCCGGAGGCCAGCAGGTGCGGGAAATCCTGCTCCAGCTGGCGCACCTTGGCCTGCACCCCGGCACGGCCCCAGGCGGCAATCGAACCGCGGAAGTGCGCATCCGAGGCGGTCGGGTAGCCGCAGGCCAGCGCAAAGCGCCCTGCCAGCTCGTGGGCCAGGGCGTTGATCGGATTAAACCCGCCCTCGCGGGAGAGCCTGACCGCCTTCTCATACTGCTCAAGGGCAATGCTGTTCATCCCGTCCAGACGCACAATTTCGGCATAGATCAGCGCCTCTTTATCCGCGAACGTGCCGGGATTAATGCGCGCCCAGAGGGCGATTTTGTCGTAATGGGCGTGAATGCTGCGGCGATGGTTCGCCGAGAAGGTCTCCGGCGTCAGCTGACGGGAGAGTGCCAGGGCGCTGTAGAAGTGATAATCCAGCAGGTGGATGTGTCCCGGCGCAGACCAGGCATACCAGCCCGCCGTCTCGAGATCCGCCTGCGCGTCGGCATACTCCCCGCAGGTAAAGTGCGCCATGCCGCGGTAGAGCCAGTACCAGAACAGCATGGTGGAAGTCTGCTCCGGGGCCTGCTCCGGCGACGCGGGAAGCAGCGCCTCGGGCAATACCTGCGACGCGGTCCAGGTGCCGATGACCGGCGTGCGCAGAAACTCAACGTAGCCGCGCTGAACCATCAAAATGGTTTCCACGTCCTGGAAGTGGGTTTTACGCACGAACGCCAGGCCGCGATCGATGCTGGTCAGCACTCCGTCCAGGTGATCGCCCCGCGAGAGGAAGTTAATCACCTGGTGGCAGGCCGCAAAGCAAGCCATCGTCATATCGCCGTGGGTCACCGCCGCGCTGAAACAGGCTTTTGCGCACTCGATGGTAAACGATAAAGGCTGGGTCCAGACGCTAAGCTGGTCGAGCGGTAGCAGGGTTTTGGCTTCAAACGCATCGTAGCCGTGGCGGCTCACCAGCTCGCGGGCCAGCGTGCCGTACTGGAACCCGAGGCGGTACTCGGCGTAGCGGTGGCCCATCAGCACGCCAAACCAGGCCATCGCCGTGGTGGAGGCGCCGGTGATGCCGTAATCGAGGGTCAGGTGCATCATGCGGCAGAGCAGTAAAAAGTGCAGGCGCGGGCAGATGAAGCTGGCGCAAATGCTGGCGCTGTAGAGCAGGTTCATCACCGCTTCGGTTTCCGGGTTCTCCATGCGTGCGAGCGGGGCAAAAAGAGGTTGTGGCGCACCATTGGCACGGTTGCAGAAGCGTTCCCAGGCCTCGTCGCAGTCGGCGTCTTCCGGATAGCGGCCAATCTGGATGCCCAACACCCCCAGCCAGCAGAGCGCCGCCTCCAGCGCCAGACGGCTGTCGGACTGGCGAATGTAGACTTCCACCAGCAGGTTGGCCGCCAGCGCTTTTTCGGTCAGCCCGCCGGGGCAACCGAGGATCGCGTCACACAGCTCGCGAGTGCGCGCCAGGTGCCCCAGCGCAAACTCGCAGCCCGCCTCTTCGATATCGAGCATAAAGTCTGACACCGTCCCGGCGTTGCCCAGCGCTCTGGCGGTCTGGATATAGCTCAGCGCGGAAAGGTAATCCCCCGAACGCTTCGCCCTTCGCGCGGCCAGCAGGCTCAGCTCACGAAATCTCTGGCGCTGCGGGGCGGGCTGGATGCTGTCCAGCGCGGCCGTGACGTGGTGAACGGCGCGGAACAGCAGCTCGTTTCCCGCCGCCTGCCGCGCGGCGTCGGCCAGCAGGCTGGCGGTCGTCAGGTGAATGTGGCTTTTCTCATGCCGATCCAGCAGCGCAACGGCGGCCTCCTGCACCCTGTCGTGGGTGAAGGCATATTTTTTTTCCGTCAGCACGATGAGCTGGGCCATCACCGCCGGATGCAGCGCATAGCGCATCTCCGCCATCGACAGGCCAACCACGCGGCACATCATCTCCATCTCGCCCGTGCCGCCGAGACAGGCAATGCTGCCCAGCAGGCGGCGCGTCTCGTCGGGCAACTCTTCGAGCTGCTCCAGCACCAGGGTGACCACGTTTTCGGTGTAATGCCGGGCGCGGATCGCCTGCAGATCGTAATGCCACTTGTCCTGATATTTGTTATGCACCACCAAACCGTCATCGACGATGCGGCGGAAAAACTCGTGCACGAAGAGCGGGTTGCCGCCGGTTTTCTCATGGATCAGCGTGGCGAGGTCGGCCGTCGCCGCGCTGCGGGTGCGAAACACCGTCGCCAGCCAGCGGGCCACGGCTTTAACAGACAGCGCCTGCGGGACAATCTCGCTCGCGTGCTGTGCCACCTCCGGCAGGCTCGCCAGCGGCTGTTGCACTGTGGGGTCGGATAACGAACCGATATCGCGGTGCGCCACCACCACCAGCAGCGGGATAGCCCCGCCGTTGACCAGCAGATATTTCAGCGTATGCAGGCTGGCGGCGTCGCTCCACTGGAGATCGTCAAGCACCAGCACCAGCGGGCAGCCCTGCGAGGCAAAGGTCTTTACCAGCGCCAGCACCATATGGCTGAAGCGCGCCCGGGCATCAATGGAAAAGGTATCCGCCGAGAAGCGCGGCTTGCGCTCAAGCAGCAGACCCAGCTCCGGCACCAGGCTGACGGCCAGCTCTTCATACCCCTCAAGGGCGCGCGAGAGGCGGATTTTCCACTTTGCCACCTCGTCCGCCGGCAGCCCCAGCAGGTGCAGCGTCAGGGAGCGGAACGCGGAGCTTAATACGCCGTAGGGCAACGACGGTGAAAACTGATCGACTTTGCCCACCGCCAGCAGCACCGTACGCTGCTGCAGCGTTTTAAGCGCCGTCGCGATGATCGAGGATTTACCGATCCCCGACGGTCCGCCGATGGTCACCAGCTCCGGCACCCGGTTCTGCCCTACCCGCTCAAACGCGGCAATGATGTCGTTCGCCTGCGGATGGGTCGCAAACAGGGAATCCGCCAGATGGATCGCCGGGGTGCGGTCCTGCTGGCCGGGCGGAAAGGCGACGATGTCGCCTTCACAGGTCAACGTCGCCTGGCAGCGGCGGAGATCGGCAATCAGCCCGTCGACCGTCTGGTAGCGGTTATCGGGGTGCTTTTCCAGCAGCTTCAGAATGATGGTCGACAGCATCCCCGGCACGTCCGGGCGTATCGCGTCCGGCGCCAGCGGCGCTGAGGCAATGTGGTAATGCGCCCAGTTGGTCTGGTCGTCCTCCCCCAGCTCAAACGGCAGGCGGCCGGTCAGCAGTTCATACAGCACCATGCCGAGGCTGTAGAGATCGCTGCGGTTATCAACGGGACGCTGGGTTCGCGAGGTGTGCTCCGGCGACATCCAGGCAGGCGTACCGCCAGATACGGCAAGCCGGGTCCCGGAGAGGGCATCGGAGAGCGTGCAGGAGAGGCCAAAGCTACCCAGACGGCAGGTGGCATCGTGATGGACAAAAATACTGCCGGGCTTGATATCGCCGTGGATCAGGTTTTGCAGATGCATCTGGCGCAGGGGAACGCAGATCTGGATCGCCAGCTCGATAAAGCGCGCGATCCCCGAGATCGCCCTGCCCGCGCGTCGCGCCAGCAGTTCAAAGGAAAACGGGGCATAGACCAGCGCGAAGCGCCCCCGGTACTGGGTGGACGCGACAGCGCGAATGGCCCAGCTGTCCTGCAGCATATCGCGCAGCGCAAACTCGTTTTTCAGCAGCCGGGTGGCCCGCTCTTCCTCTTCGTCGCTCACCGCGGTGGCAATAATAAACGAGCCGCCGGAATGAGGATGTCGCGCATGCATCCACGAAATCCCCCCCTCCTGCGCCAGCACGGTAAAAATCACATCCTCTTTAAGGACAAAAACCCGCCCCTGGTGAAGATTCCCCTGGGCGGGCCAGAATGCAGGCTGCTCGTGTTCGTTCATCCGCGATCCTTATTGTCGGCGGGCCAGCTCCCGCTGAATATGATCCAGCAGAATATCGATGTTAATGGGCTTACGCAAAAAAGCAGCGGCGCCCAGACTGAGAGCATACCGCTGCATATTTTCATCAGCATGACCGGAGATAAAGAGCACGGGCGGCGGCGGTACGGCCAGCAGCCGCAGCCTGGCGAACAGCTCCAGGCCGCTCATGCCCCGCAGTTTGATATCGGTGATCACCAGCGCCGCGCCGGACAGGGCGAGAGGGTGGCTGAGAAATACCTCTGCCGAATCAAACGTATCGGTCGAATAGCCTTCCGACTCCAGGAGATTACTCAACCCGCTGCGGACGGAACGTTCGTCATCAATGATGGCAATGCGCCACGGCAGCGTCATGCTGTCTTTCCTCTCACAAATCATTAAACGTCGCGATCGTCCTTCGCGGGCGCAGGGGGCGCCGTGCCGCTGATTTTCGGCACGCATTCGTGACGAAACCAGGCGAGGGTAAGCGGTTCGCGACTCAGTAAACGTCGTCCCACCGGGATAAGCTGTTCACCCACCAGCATGCCAAACAGGCCCAGCAGGGCAACAACCGGCGGCGCCGGGGAATGAACGTCGAGCAGGGCGTAAATTACCCCAGCTACCACGCCGCACACCAGCGAAATTATCCACGCTTTCATGATGACGCTCCCGTCTGCGTTTTAGCCTGCACAACGGTCACCTGAGGCGGCGGCGCACCGTCGCGGGATAAGAGATGGCGCGTCGCCTGTTCACCCGCAAGCATCCCCAGCAGGCCAATCAGCGCCAGCGCGGGCGGCGCGGGGGAGCGCACCTTCAGCACGGCATACATCAGGCCAATCAACACGCCGGCGGCAAGGGATATCAGCCCAGTACTCATTGTGAACTCCAGAGATAAAGGCAGCGGCGAGCCGGATGAGGGACCAGCCCGCCAGCGGGGCTTAGCGAGCCGGAACCGGCGCTAAGGTGCGGTGCTCGCTCTTCTGGCGAGACGGCGCTTTGTGCACCATGGTGTAGGCATAATCAACGCCCATGCCGTACGCGCCGGAGTGCTCACGCACAATATCCATGACCGCGGTGTAGGTCTCTTTACGCGCCCAGTCGCGCTGCCACTCCAGCATCACCTGCTGCCAGGTCACCGGGATGACGCCCGCCTGGATCATGCGCTGCATCGCGAAGTCGTGGGCCTCTTTGGAGGTGCCGCCGGACGCGTCCGCTACCATATAAATTTCGTAGTCACCTTCCAGCATCGCGCACAGGGCGAAGCTGTTGTTGCACACTTCGGTCCACAGACCGGCAACCACCACCTTCTTCTTGCCGTTGGCCTTCAGCGCGTCGCGTACTTTCTGGTCGTCCCAGGAGTTCATGGAGGTACGCTCCAGGATGTCCTGGCCCGGGAACACGTCCAGCAGCTCCGGGTAGGTGTTACCGGAGAAGCTTTCGGTCTCAACGGTGGTGATGATGGTCGGGATGTTGAACACTTTGGCCGCTTTCGCCAGCGCCACGGTGTTGTTTTTCAGCACCTGGCGGTCAATCGACTGCACGCCAAACGCCATCTGTGGCTGGTGATCGATAAAGATTATCTGACAGTTCGCAGGGGTTAACACTTCGAGCTTTGAAGAGGTCATAGCATTTTCCAGTGGTTAAGGGTGAAATCGCCGCGAGCGCCGCGACGATAAAGTCGTCCCCATCCTGCGGTTTTCCGTCTCCGCGCGTAATTATCTCTTCGTATAGTTAACCTTAGGTATAGTTATACTTTGGTATACCTATCCTATTGTATAACTGGATCTTTGCCGAAACCGGTTCCCATAATCCTGACCATTCCCCTCTCAGTCAGGAGCAGTTATGGTTACCCTCGGTAAAGCCGATCTCATTCTGGTTAACGGCCAGTTTCACACCGTCGATCGCGAGAACCCTGTCGCGGAAGCCGTTGCCGTGCGCGATGGAAAATTTCTGGAAGTGGGTACCGTCGCCGGGGTGATGCAACACCACGGCGACGGCACTCAGGTGGTGGACCTAAAAGGCCACACCGCCATCCCCGGCCTGAACGACTCGCACCTGCACCTGATCCGCGGCGGGCTGAACTACAACCTTGAGCTGCGCTGGGAAGGCGTGCCCTCCCTGGCCGATGCCCTGCGGATGCTGAAAGAGCAGGCCCTGCGCACGCCGTCACCCCAGTGGGTGCGCGTGGTGGGCGGCTGGACCGAGTTCCAGTTTGCCGAGCGCCGCATGCCGACCCTCGACGAAATTAACGACGCCGCGCCGGACACCCCGGTCTTCATCCTGCATCTGTACGACCGCGCCCTGCTCAACCGCGCCGCGCTGAAGGTGGTCGGCTACACCAAAGACACGCCAAACCCGCCGGGCGGCGAGATCCAGCGCGACGCCAACGGCAACCCGACCGGGATGCTGATTGCCCGTCCGAACGCCATGATCCTCTACGCCACGCTGGCCAAAGGGCCGAAGCTGCCGCTGGAGCAGCAGGTCAACTCCACCCGCCAGTTCATGCGCGAGCTGAACCGCCTGGGGCTGACCAGCGCCATCGACGCGGGCGGCGGCTTCCAGAACTACCCGGAAGATTACGAGGTGATCGCCGAGCTGCACGAGAAAAAGCAGATGACCATCCGCATCGCCTACAACCTCTTTACCCAGCGTCCGGGCCACGAGCTGGAAGACTTTGAAAAATGGACCGACATGCTCACGCCGGGCCAGGGCAGCGACTTCTTCCGCCACAACGGCGCGGGCGAGATGCTGGTCTTCTCCGCTGCCGATTTTGAAGACTTCCTCGAGCCGCGCCCGGACCTCGCGCCGGGCATGGAGGACGAGCTGGAGCGCGTGGTGCGTCATCTGGTGGAGCACCGCTGGCCGTTCCGCCTGCACGCCACCTATAACGAATCCATCAGCCGCATGCTGGACGTCTTCGAGAAGGTGAACCGCGACATTCCGTTCAACGGCCTGCACTGGTTCTTCGACCATGCGGAAACCGTGTCACAGGCCAACATCGACCGCATCAAAGCGCTCGGCGGCGGCATTGCCGTGCAGCACCGCATGGCCTTCCAGGGCGAGTACTTTGCCGAACGCTACGGCATCGAAGCCACCCGCCACACGCCGCCGGTGGCGAAAATGCTGGAGACCGGCGTGCCGGTGGGCTTAGGGACGGACGCCACCCGCGTGGCGAGCTACAACCCGTGGACCGCGCTCTACTGGCTGGTCTCCGGCCGCACCGTCGGCGGGATGCAGATGTACGATCACAGCGCCCGACTGGATCGCGATACCGCGCTGATGCTCTGGACCCAGGGCAGCGCGTGGTTCTCCAGCGAGCAAAACCTGAAGGGGCAGATCAAGGTCGGCCAGCTCGCGGACCTCGCGGTGCTGAGCAAAGACTACTTCCGCGTGCCGGAAGAGGAGATCAAGGGCATCGAGTCCGTCCTGACGGTGGTCAATGGCGATATCGTCTACGCCGCGGGCAGCTTTGGCCCGCTCGCGCCGCCGGCCATTCCGGTTCTGCCCGAGTGGTCCCCGGTGGTCAAGGTGCCGGGCCACTACCGCAGCGCGCCGCCGCAGGCCGCACGCGTGGGCATGAGCGCCGTCCACCACTGCAGCGGCCCGTGCGGGGTTCACAGCCACCAGCATGATTTCGCCCGCACGTCAGCGATGCCGGTGTCCGACGATAACGCTTTCTGGGGGGCGCTGGGCTGCAGCTGCTTTGCATTCTGATGAAAAACACCACTGTACCGCCCCGGATCGACCTGGGGCTGTTCTTCCTGCGCCTGACCGGTAGCCTGCTGCTGCTCTACGTGCACGGCCTGCCGAAGGTGCTGCACTTCAGCGAAGAGCTGACGCGCATTGAAGATCCGTTTGGCTTCGGGCCTTACGCGAGCCTGATCCCGGCGATTGTCGCCGAGGTGATTTGCCCGCTGTTGATCATTGCGGGTGTTTACACCCGCCTGGCGTGCCTGCCGATTATCGCCGTGCTGCTGGTGGCGATGCTGGCGGTTCACCCGAACTGGTCGATTGCCGAAGGGCAGTTTGGCTGGCTGCTGCTGATTATCTTCACCACCCTTGCCCTCACCGGGCCGGGCCAGTGGCGGCTGCAGCGTAAGGCAGCGGAGAGGTTCGCATGACCCAGGTTAACGACGTTCGCGACGCACACGTCGAGACGACGCCCGCACCGACGGTTTCGCCCTGGCAGCCGCTGAGCCAGCCGGTGTTCCGCATGCTGTGGATCGCCACGGTGGTCTCTAACGTCGGCTCATGGATGAGCGACGTCGGCATCAACTGGAGCATGCTGACCCTGAGCGCCGATCCGCTGGATATCGCGCTGGTACAGGCAGCCAGCAGCCTGCCGATGTTCCTCTTCGCCCTGCCGTCCGGGGTGATGGCGGACATCGTCGACCGACGTAAATACCTGCTCTTCTCTCAATTGTGGGTGTTCATCGCCGCCGCCGGGCTGACGGTGCTCTCCTTCACCGGACACGTCACCCCGACCGTTCTGCTGGTGGCGACGTTTCTGCTGAGCGTGGGGGCGGCGATGAGCTCGCCGCCGTTTCAGGCCGTGGTGCCCGATCTGGTGAGCAAGCCGGAGCTGGGTGCCGCCGTGGCGCTGAACTCGCTCGGGGTGAACATCAGCCGGGCGATTGGCCCGGCGCTCGGGGGCTTCCTGCTGTCGCTCGCCGGGCCGTGGATGGTGTTTGCCCTGAACGCGCTGTCTGTGGTTGGCGTGGCGTGGGTGCTGTGGCGCTGGCGTCCGGCCCCGTCCATTCAGCGTCTGCCGCCGGAGCACTTTTTCTCGGCGGTGCGCTCGGGCATTCGCTATGTTCACGCCGCGCCGGTGCTACGCAACGTGCTGGTGCGCACGGTGGCCTTCTTCATTTTCGGCAGCGCAGGCTGGGCACTGCTGCCGCTGGTGGCGCGCCGCGAGCTGAGCTTAGGCCCGGCAGGCTACGGCGTGATGCTGGCGTGCATTGGCCTGGGGGCGATTGCCGGGGCCATTCTGCTGCCGCGCCTGCGCCAGCGGCTGAACGCCGATCGGCTGATGGTGGCCGCGAGTCTGACCTTTGCCCTCACCATGCTGGCGCTGGCATTTGTGCGCCACGTCTGGCTGCTTAATCTGTTTGAGTTTTTCACCGGCTTCGCGTGGATTGCGGTGCTCTCCACCCTCAACCTCGGCGCGCAGCGCAGCGCCGCCCGCTGGGTGAAGGCCCGGGCGCTCGCGGTCTACCTGACGGTGTTCTTCGGCTCAATGACCACGGGCAGCGCCATCTGGGGGCAGATTGCGTCGCAGTTCGGCACGCCAACCTCGCTGGTGGTCGCCACGCTGGGGATGGTGCTGGCAAGCGCCACCGTGTTCCGCTGGAAGCTGGAGAAAGATCCTGATTTAAACCTCGACCTGAGCGGCCAGCCGCTGGACGGCGTGGAGATCGACCTGCCGAACGAGCGCGGCCCGGTGCTGGTCTCGCACGAGTACATCATTGACCCGCACAACGCGAAGGCCTTCCTCGAGGCGGTCCACGAGCTGCGCCGGGTGCGCCGCCGCGCCGGGGCGATGAGCTGGGCGGTGTACGAAGATATTGAGCGCCCCGGTCTGTTTATCGAGACCTTCCTGATGGGCTCGTGGATTGAGCATCTGCGCCAGCAGGAGCGCCACACCATGAATGACCTCCTGCTGCAGAGCCGCGTTCTGGCTTTTCATCAGGGCACAACATCACCGGCCATTCGCTATCTGGTCGCGCCGGTATAACCCTAACCATCACCTGTACAGGAACACACTATGGCAACGTTTAAGGCAAAAGACGGCACGCAGATTTACTACAAAGATTGCGGCGCGGGGAAACCGGTTCTCTTCAGCCACGGCTGGCCGCTGGATGGCGACATGTGGGACAGCCAGCTGAACTACCTGGCCGAGCGCGGCTTCCGCGCCATCGCCTTTGACCGTCGCGGCTTTGGCCGCTCGGATCAGCCGTGGAACGGCTACGACTACGACACCTTTGCGTCCGACATCAACGACCTGATCACCACCCTGGACCTGCAGGACGTGACGCTGGTGGGCTTCTCCATGGGCGGTGGCGACGTGACCCGCTACATCAACAACTACGGCAGCGCGCGCGTCGCCGGTCTGGCGCTGCTGGGCGCGGTGACGCCAATCTTTGGTAAATCTGCGACCTTCCCGCAGGGTGTGGATCAGAGCGTGTTCGACGGCATTCGCGACGGGCTGCGTAAAGATCGCGCCCAGTTTATCAGCGACTTCGCCACCCCGTTCTACGGCATCAACGCCGGGCAGACCGTCTCTGCCGGTGCCCTGACCCAGACGCTGAACATCGCCCTGCTGGCGTCCCTGAAGGGCACCATCGACTGCGTGACCGCGTTCGGCGAAACCGATTTCCGCCCGGATATGGCGAAAATCGACGTGCCGACGCTGGTCATTCACGGCAGCAACGACCAGATCGTGCCGTTTGAAAGCACCGGCAAGCTGGCGGCAGAGATGATCAAAAACGCCACGCTGAAGGTGTACGACAACGCGCCGCACGGCTTCGCGCTGACCCACCAGGACCAGCTCAACGAAGATCTGCTGACGTTTGTGAAGTCGCTGTAAGGTCGTCTGAGGGCATGTCGTTCCGGCATGCCCTTATAGATCACTGTTTTAGGTAGTTATTCACTAAGGCTTACAATCCCGTAAAATTCAGTCGCCAGGTTACTGAAGCCTGAAATTTTACCGGAGAGCATATGGACGCAGTTGAGCAAGACGTCAGATTCGCATGGGCAGACTTCTATCAGGCATTTGCCTCCCGGCTATTGACCTGGCGAAATCGAAGAGAGGAGCTGGTGGCGGGTATTCACCGCATTGCTGCAGAGATTGGCAGTATGTCGCACCTGCAGGACAAGCCCGCTAATGGCGCTCCCCATCCTTTGAAAGACATTTGTCCTTTCACCACTATGGGTTTGTTTAATCGCTCGCTTACCGTTACCAACCGAAGAAATATCGCAGCCAGCCTGGCAAAACTGATAGGCGTTAGTGAAAAGGTTCCTGAATCGTTCGACGGAATTCCGCTGCTAAACAATCAGAAGTCATGGTTCTTTGGCTATGAGAAATCACGTAAGCCTGAAGACATCGATACGCTGTGGGAAATATTTTCTCAGGCAATCTCCTTTGCCGATACCCCAAACGCCGATCCTGCGGACTTCCTCTTTTCCTATGACGCCGCATCTAACGTGCGCAATGTTGGCTGGAACCTGACGATGGGATTGTACTGGCTACGCCCCTGGTTCTACCCTACGCTGGATAGCCAGTCTCAGTATTACATCCAGAAAGTCCTGAATATTAAAATCATTAAAAAAGGTGCCAAAGGGCGCTGCAGCGGACACAACTATCAGACCGTAGCCCTGGCGCTCAAAAAGGCCTTTACCCAGCCAAACTATCCGGTTCACTCTTTCCCTGAACTCTCCCTGGCGGCATGGAATATCGATTTACATCAGTCAAATGATGAAGTCGAGCGACTGACATGGAAAGCCTATTTGCTCAATAAAATCAAACTACTGTGCCTGCAAAAAGACAGCCCTTTCTTCTCCTTGAGGGAGTTAAAAGAGGCCTATCTGGATGAGATTAAGGCGGATTATCCCAATAACAATACGGTTGAATCGTCCATTTCATATTATCTGCAAAAACTACGTGATGATGATGAATTAGAGTTTCAGACCCCCGGCAACTATGAATATCTCAACTTCGATAAAGGTGAATTGCAGAGCATCACCGAGGAAACGGTTGAAGAGAACGTGCCAGCGGAAATCCCTCATAAGCCTTACGCGATAAGCAACTTGATCGATGAGGGTTGCTTTTTAGAAGAGGAAAAAATACAGCTCATCCTTCAGCGGTTACAGGCCAAAAAAAACCTGATCCTGCAGGGCCCGCCGGGAACCGGTAAAACCTGGCTTGCTCGCCGCCTGGCGTATTGCCTGATGGGCGAGGAAACCTCTAAGCGCATCAGCGCCGTGCAGTTCCACCCTACCCTCTCCTACGAAGATTTTATTCGCGGTTGGCGTCCTAACAATGAAGGTCGTTTAGCACTGGTAGACGGGCCTTTTCTCCATGCGATAGACAAAGCAGTCAACGATCCGACGACTAAGTACGTGGTCATCATTGAAGAGATTAACCGGGGTAACCCTGCGCAAATTTTCGGCGAAACGCTGACGCTGATGGAGGCGGATAAACGCACGCCGAATGAGGCGCTTGAGCTCTCATATCGATCTGATATGGATGAAAAAACCTACATTCCTGAAAACCTGTACATCATCGGGACGATGAATATTGCTGACCGCTCGCTTGCCCTGCTGGACCTGGCATTACGGCGCCGCTTTGCGTTTATTGATCTTAAGCCCGAATTTAACGACGCGTGGAAAAAGTGGGTTAACCAACGGTTTAACGTGAGTCTGGAAACATTAACCCTTATCGAATCCCAGCTAACCGCGTTAAATGAAAAATTGTCCAGGGATGCGGCGCTAGGGCCACAGTTTTGTATCGGGCATAGCTATGTTACCCCACCAGCGGGGTTGAAAATTGACGACGGGATGGCCTGGTACGAGCAGGTTGTCGAAACCGAAATCTTCCCTTTACTTGCCGAATACTGGTTCGATGCGCCGGAGAAAGTTCTGGATGCCAGAAAGGGACTTCTCAGCGTATGACCGATCTTGCTGAACGTGGCGATACGCAGGTTCGGGAAGCTCTATCTCGCATTCCTTTGCGCAACATCTGGCTATTGATGCTGTATGCCTCCAGTCTGTTTCGCCACCGCGGGCGCAGCATGGTTGCCGCTGAAAACAACCCGGAGGAGATCCCGGCGCTGGTAGCCAGAATCCTGCTTCACGAAGTGGAGCAGCGGCTGTTAAGGCATTTAAGTATGGGATATCAAACACGCCGCGCCACGCTTAACAGGGTAAGGGGACGCATTGATGTTCTGCGCACAACCAGTCGGCAATTGCTTGAGCGGGCACAGGTAGCCTGCCAGTTTCAGGAGATGACGCTGGATACACCGCGAAATCGCTATGTTCGCTCTGCGTTAGAACACCTTGTTCCGCTGCTCAGCGACGGGCTGGCTGCGCAATGTCGCGCAATGGCAATCATTTTGCGTCGTCGAGGTATCGAGGGCGGTATGCCCAGCAAAGGTGAACTGCCCTCCATCACGCGCTTTGGTCGCCACGATGCGGCGGATAAAGCCATGGTCGATGCCGCGCAGCTGGCATTTGAATTATGGCTACCAACCCAAACTGCGGGGCAAAAATTGTTGCCAACGCCGTCTGATGACCCTTACTGGATGCGTAAGCTGTTCGAAAAAAGTATGGCGGGTTTCTATCACGTCCATCTACCCAAACAAGACTGGACAGTCGCGGCCGGAAAAGAGTTGAAATGGGGAATAACGTCTCACAGCGCGGGGAGCGAAAGTATTTTCCCAACCATGTACTCGGACATCATTCTTGAGCACAGGCAACCTGCACAGCGCGTCATCATCGACACTAAGTTCAATAACGTTCTGACTAAAGGCTGGTATCGCGATCGGAGCTTGCGCAGCGGTTATATCTACCAGATGTATACCTATCTGCGCACGCAGGAGAACCGAACAGACCCGTTATCTCTCCATTCAGCTGGATTATTACTTCATCCCGCCGTCGACGTAATGCTCTACGAATTCGTTGAGGTACAAGGGCACAAAATCCACTTTGCCACCGTTGATTTAGCAGCAGATGCCGCCACAATGACGCAGCAATTATTGAAATTAGCGCACGATTGCTGTGGGATAACTGATGTGAACTAAGTTCTGAAGTGGACGCCTGGATAACAGGCGCCCACCTGGATTAGTTCGCCGGAGCCGGGCGCTCCAGCCGCTCATTCTCCACATGGCTATTTTCTAAATGATGCCGACGCTCCGCCAGCAGCCGACAAATCTCCGCATGCTTCTCCTCGGTAAAGGTAAAGCGTGACATAAATCCAATCCGGATCAGCGACCCTATCGCCGGTAACAAACAGATCCCGAAGAACAGACCCGACAGCACGCTCTCACTCTGGATTTGCGCCTGCGGCACGTAGCCGATCATCGTCAGGAATACGCCGATGAGCCCACCGCCCACTGCCACCGACATCTTGCCGGTAAAGGTCTGCCCGGAGAAGGTGATCGCCGCGCAGCGCTTGTGGGTGTGGTACTCCGCGTACTCGATGGTGTCGGCAATCATCGATGAGGTAAGAATGTTGGTCATCATCACGAACAGCGTGCTCAGGCCGAGGAGAATAAACAGCATCGTCACCTGCTGATAGCCGACAAACCACATCACCACGCGCACCGCAACGTCCAGCCCGCAGAGGATCATAAACAGCTTCCGCTTCTGCATCCGGCGCGTCAGCATCGGCGCGACCAGGCACAGCACCGCCGCCACGATCCCCATCACGCCAATCGCCATCTGCAGGCTGCCGTCGCCCAGGTTGTTAATAAAGAAGTAGATGTAGAGCCCACCCGCCACGTTGTGGAACACGCAGAAGAAGAACGACAGCAGGACGATAAACAGCGGCTTGTTCTGACGCAGGTTGTGGAAGGTGTCGCGGATGGTCACCTTTTCCGGGCTCGGCGGCACGCGCTCTTTGATCTGCATAAAGCCGTTAAGCATCAGCGGCAGGCCCACCAGCATCATCACCAGCGCCGCCATAAAGTAGCCTTTATCGTTGCTGTACTGGGCGAAGAACGCCGCCAGCTTCGGGAAGAAGATGTTGGCGCAGGCAATCCCGGCGTTCACCCCGAGCATCGCCGCCGTCACCGCGCGGGTACGCTGCCCGGAGTCGTTGGTCATCACCGACGACATCGACCAGAACGGGATATCGGAGATGGCGTACAGCGTCCCCCAAAGGATATACGTCACCCCGGCGTAGAGGATTTTGGTGGTCATGTCCGCTTCGATTTTATAGAACGACAGCAGCGTGACGCCGGTGATCAGCAAAGGGGCGATCAGCAAAAAGTGGCGAAATTTGCCGAACCGGCTGTTAATGGTGTCCATAATGCTGGCAAACAGCGGATCGTGAACCGCGTCCCACGCGCGGGCAATCAGGAAGATGGTGCTCGCCGCCAGCGCCGAAATCCCCAGCACGTCGGTGTAAAAATAGTTAATAAACGAACCCACTAAACCAAAGCTAAAACACTGACCTAAACCATAACCAAAATAAGACCACAACTCGCGAGACGGTATTTTCATTGTCATTGCCATTGTTATATGCCTGCCTGGTTGCCCGGCGGTGG
>NZ_JAIWJZ010000080.1:0-71036 GCF_020216105.1 Enterobacter sp. K16B | reverse complement strand
CTTCGGGTTATGAGCCCGACGAGCTACCAGGCTGCTCCACCCCGCGCCTGAAACGTGGCAAATTCTACGCGTTTTGGACAGAATTTGCAAATAATGCTGGGATTTGGTACCGAAGACGGGACGTAAAATCGGCGTTTAGTATATTGATAGTTGACCCCACCTGTCAAGGCGACATCCGCCAGACAGAACAGACCAAAATTTTTACAAAAAACGCACGAGTCTCTTCCGGTCTTCGCCAAAAGATGATTAAATGAATACTCACTTATTTTGCATAAAAATGCACAAGAGAGCGAAAGCGGTCTCTAATCAGTCAATCAAGCAGGGTTTTATTCTATGACGACGATTCTGAAGCATCTTCCGGTAGGACAACGTATTGGCATCGCTTTCTCAGGCGGCCTGGATACCAGCGCTGCACTGCTGTGGATGCGCCAGAAGGGAGCGGTTCCGTATGCATATACTGCGAACCTGGGTCAGCCGGATGAGGACGACTATGATGCCATTCCTCGTCGCGCAAAAGAGTATGGTGCAGAGAACGCGCGCCTGATTGACTGCCGTAAGCAACTGGTCGCTGAAGGTATCGCGGCTATTCAGTGCGGCGCGTTCCATAACACCACCGGCGGCCTGACCTATTTCAACACCACTCCGCTGGGCCGTGCGGTCACCGGCACCATGCTGGTTGCCGCCATGAAAGAAGACGGTGTAAACATCTGGGGTGACGGTAGCACCTATAAAGGCAACGATATCGAACGTTTCTATCGTTATGGCCTGCTGACCAACGCCGAACTGCAGATTTACAAACCCTGGCTGGATACCGACTTCATCGACGAGTTGGGTGGCCGTCATGAGATGTCTGAGTTTATGATCGCCTGCGGTTTTGACTATAAGATGTCAGTCGAGAAGGCCTACTCTACCGACTCGAACATGCTGGGTGCGACGCACGAAGCAAAAGATCTGGAATTCCTGAACTCCAGCGTGAAGATCGTTAATCCGATCATGGGCGTGAAGTTCTGGGATGAGAATGTCAAAATCCAGGCCGAAGAAGTGACCGTGCGTTTCGAACGCGGCCATCCGGTGGCGCTGAACGGTAAAACCTTCTCTGATGATGTTGAACTGATGCTGGAAGCTAACCGTATTGGTGGCCGTCACGGTCTGGGCATGAGCGATCAGATTGAAAACCGTATCATCGAAGCGAAAAGCCGTGGCATCTACGAAGCCCCGGGCATGGCGCTGCTGCACATCGCTTACGAGCGTCTGCTGACCGGTATTCACAACGAAGACACCATCGAGCAGTATCACTCTCATGGCCGTCAGTTGGGTAAATTACTGTATCAGGGTCGCTGGTTTGATCCACAGGCGCTGATGTTGCGTGATGCCCTGCAGCGTTGGGTGGCAAGTGCGATTACGGGTGAAGTGACTCTGGAACTGCGTCGCGGGAATGACTACTCCATCCTGAACACCGTGTCTGACAATCTGACTTACAAAGCAGAGCGTCTGACCATGGAGAAAGGCGAATCCGTGTTCTCGCCGGACGATCGTATTGGCCAGCTCACTATGCGTAACCTGGATATCACCGATACCCGTGAGAAGCTGTTCAACTACGTTGAGAACGGTTTGCTGTCAGCCAGTTCCGGTAATGGCCTGCCGCAGGTTGAAAACCTGGAGCACAGCGATAAGAAATAATCGCTGATGTAGCATGCAAAAGGCGTCCTGGGGACGCCTTTTTTATTTGGTCTTTCGTAGGGCGGGTAAGCGCAGCGCCACCCGCCATTTTGCCCGGTGGCGCTGCGCTTACCGGGCCTACGGAAAACAACACATAATCTACAGACGAAAAAAAAGACGCCTTTCGACGTCTTTCTTCTGGAATATTGGTACCGAGGATGGGACTCGAACCCACAAGCCCGTTAGGGCACTACCACCTCAAGGTAGCGTGTCTACCAATTCCACCACCTCGGTACAGAATACTTAGTGCGGGATATCGCTGGTTGGCTTAGCCGGTGCAGCTGGCTGAGTCTGCTCAGTTTTAGCTGGCGCGCTCAGGTTTTCCCACTCGCTTCCTTTGTTGGTCTTGTTGCTATTGATATTGCCAAGCACCAGACTGATGATGAAGAACAGCGTAGCCAGAATCGCCGTTGTGCGGGTCATGAAGTTCGCAGAACCACTTGAACCGAACAGCGTACCGGAAGCGCCTGCTCCGAAGGAGGCTCCCATATCAGCGCCTTTACCTTGCTGCAGCATGATCAGCGCTACGAGAGCGATGGCTACAATAAGGAAAACAACTAAAAGAGCTTCGTACATAATCAACCTGTTCCTTGCGGATTTGCCGCATACCAATGCTTCGACCAATTAGCAGGATTTTTGTTTCCCACTGAAGCGGGTGTGAATACTAACCAAAGCGAATGACCTTCGCAAGGGCATTTTCGACGCATTGTATCAACTGCGGAAAAAAACAGCAAAAAGCCATTAATTGCTTAAAACCAAGGCGGCAAACGCCGCCTTTTTAATCATTTAGTGTGCACGGTTATGCAGCTTTTACGGCATCCGCAATACGGTGCGCAAATTCCGTCACCTGCGCTTCGTCTTCGCCCTCTACCATCACGCGGATCAGCGGTTCAGTACCAGACTTACGCAGCAGAACGCGCCCACGGCTGCCAAGCGCGGCTTCAACCTCAGCCATTACCGCTTTCACATTTTCACTTTCCAGCGGATCGCCTTTGCCGGCGGTGAAGCGCACGTTTACCAGCACCTGCGGGAACATTTTCATGCCGCTGCAGAGATCCTGCAGGGTCATATGGTTACGTGCCATGGCGGCAACGACCTGCAGCGCGGCCACGATACCGTCACCGGTGGTCGTTTTGTCCAGCAGGATCACGTGGCCGGAGTTTTCAGCACCGATACGCCAGCCCTTCTCCTGAAGTTTCTCCAGCACATAGCGGTCGCCCACTTTCGCGCGGACAAACGGGATCCCAAGCTGTTTCAGCGCCAGTTCCAGACCCATGTTACTCATCAGGGTCCCCACCGCGCCGCCGCGTAGCTGACCCTGACGCAGACCTTCACGCGCGATGATATACAGGATCTGGTCGCCGTCGACTTTATTCCCTTCGTGGTCGACCATGATCACACGATCACCGTCACCGTCCAGCGCAATACCCAGATCGGCTTTCTCCGCCAGCACGCGCGCCTGGAGAGCACGAACGTCCGTCGCACCGACCTGTTCGTTAATGTTCAGACCATCCGGCTCACAACCGATAGCGATCACTTTCGCACCCAGCTCGCGGAAGACATTCGGAGCGATGTGGTAGGTCGCACCGTTTGCACAGTCCACCACAATTTTGAGGTGCGCCAGGCTCAGCTCATTCGGGAACGTACCTTTGCAGAATTCAATGTAACGACCCGCTGCATCGACAATACGGTTCGCTTTCCCCAGCTCAGCGGAATCTACACAGGTGATCTCTTTTTCCATTTCGGCTTCAATGGCTTCTTCCACTTCGTCCGGCAGCTTGGTGCCATCGATAGAGAAGAATTTGATGCCGTTGTCATAGAACGGGTTGTGAGAAGCAGAAATGACAATCCCCGCTTCCGCGCGGAAGGTGCGGGTCAGATACGCGACAGCAGGCGTTGGCATTGGCCCTGTAAAGGAGGCAGAAAGACCTGCAGCCGCCAGACCGGCTTCCAGCGCAGACTCCAGCATATAACCCGAAATGCGGGTATCTTTACCGATAATGATCTTACGGGAACCATGACGTGCCAGTACCTTGCCAGCGGCCCAGCCAAGCTTCAGGACAAAGTCAGGGGTGATTGGCGCATCGCCTACCCGGCCACGGATACCATCGGTACCAAAATATTTACGATTACTCATAGCGTTTGTTTTCCTTCGCTGCCAGTGTGGCTTCCACCACACGCATGGCTTCTACTGTTTCTTTGACGTCATGGACACGAATAATGTGCGCCCCCTGCATCGCCGCAATCACCGCGCAGGCCAGACTCCCGCTCAGGCGCTCACTCGGACCGACATTAAGCAACTGCCCAATCATCGACTTTCTCGACATACCTACCAGCAGCGGCAGGCCGAAATGATGAAACTCTGATAAGCGTGCAAGCAACGCATAATTGTGTGAGAGATTTTTACCGAAACCGAACCCCGGGTCGAGCAGCAATTTCTCTTTTGGGATGCCCGCACGTTCACAACGTGCGATGTGCTCAATAAAGAAGCGATTTACATCAGCAAAGACGTCGTCATACTTCGGCGCATCCTGCATCGTTTTCGGCTGACCCTGCATATGCATCAGACAAACCGGCAGCCCGGTTTCCGCGGCCGCTTCAATCGCCCCCGGCTCTGTCAGTGAACGAATATCATTAATAATGTGAGCACCCACTCTCGCCACTTCACGAATCACCTCAGGTTTGGAGGTATCGACGGAGATCCATACCTCAAAGCGCTGGGCGATGGCTTCAACCACAGGCACCACGCGTGCCAGCTCTTCTTCCACCGAAACATCTGCCGCACCAGGTCGTGTCGACTCACCGCCAACGTCAATAATGGTGGCGCCCGCGTTGATCATTAAATTGGCGTGCTTAACCGCCTCGATCAGGGTGTTATGCGTGCCGCCATCTGAGAAGGAGTCAGGGGTAACATTCAGGATCCCCATCACATGAGGATGTGAAAGATCGAGATGCGAGTCCTGGGCGAATAGTTTCATGTCTAAATCCCTGGTATTAATGTGGTTTAACAGAAAAGAAAAACCCCGGAGCAAGCTCCAGGGTTTGAGGTACAGACAAACATTTCAACAGCAGTGACTTACTTATCGCCCAACTGTTCTGACATGGTGTTGCCCGGGTTCGGCGTACGCGGTTCATCAACCGGACGCGGCGCACGCGGAGTGCCATTGTTGTCAGAATTGTTGGAAGCGCCTGGGTCTTCCCAGCCTGCTGGCGGACGCACTTCGCGGCGAGCCATCAGGTCGTCAATCTGCGGAGCATCGATGGTCTCATATTTCATGAGCGCATCTTTCATCGAATGCAGGATGTCCATATTGTCGTTCAGGATCTGACGTGCGCGACCATAGTTACGTTCAATCAGCGCTTTCACTTCCTGGTCGATGATACGAGCTGTTTCATCGGACATATGTTTCGCTTTCGCCACGGAGCGGCCCAGGAACACTTCACCCTCTTCCTCTGCATACAGCAGCGGACCGAGTTTGTCGGAGAAGCCCCACTGAGTCACCATGTTACGCGCCAGGTTTGTCGCGACTTTAATGTCGTTGGACGCACCGGTAGAAACATGTTCTGGCCCGTAGATGATCTCTTCCGCCAGACGACCACCGTAAAGGGTCGAAATCTGGCTTTCCAGTTTCTGACGGCTGGCGCTGATCGCGTCGCCTTCAGGCAGGAAGAAGGTCACACCCAGCGCACGGCCGCGTGGAATAATCGTCACTTTATGCACCGGATCGTGTTCCGGCACCAGGCGACCGATAATCGCATGGCCTGCTTCGTGGTATGCAGTGGACTCTTTCTGCGCTTCCGTCATCACCATGGAGCGACGTTCCGCACCCATCATGATTTTGTCTTTCGCTTTCTCGAACTCCACCATCGACACCACGCGCTTGTTACCGCGAGCGGCAAACAGTGCAGCTTCGTTGACCAGGTTAGCCAGGTCCGCACCGGAGAAGCCCGGGGTACCGCGCGCAATAATTGCCGCATCGATATCTGGTGCCAGCGGTACGCGACGCATATGGACTTTCAGAATCTGTTCACGACCGCGAACATCCGGCAGACCGACAACAACCTGACGGTCGAAACGGCCTGGACGCAGCAGCGCAGGGTCAAGAACGTCCGGACGGTTAGTCGCCGCGATAACGATGATACCTTCGTTACCTTCGAAGCCGTCCATCTCAACCAGCATCTGGTTCAGGGTCTGCTCACGTTCATCGTGACCACCGCCAAGGCCCGCGCCACGCTGGCGGCCTACGGCGTCGATTTCATCGATAAAGATAATGCACGGTGCTGCCTTCTTAGCCTGCTCGAACATGTCACGCACACGAGATGCACCAACACCCACGAACATTTCGACGAAGTCAGAACCTGAAATAGTAAAGAACGGCACCTTCGCTTCACCCGCGATGGCTTTCGCCAGCAGGGTTTTACCGGTACCCGGAGGACCAACCATCAGAACGCCTTTCGGGATCTTACCGCCCAGTTTCTGGAAACGGCTCGGCTCACGCAGGTATTCAACCAGTTCACCCACTTCTTCTTTCGCTTCGTCACAACCGGCGACGTCAGCAAATGTGGTCTTGATCTGATCTTCCGTCAGCATACGCGCCTTGCTCTTACCGAACGACATGGCACCTTTGCCACCACCGCCCTGCATCTGGCGCATAAAGAAGATCCAGACGCCGATAAGAAGCAGCATCGGGAACCAGGAAATGAAGATAGAAGCCAGCAGGCTTGGTTCTTCTGGCGGCTCGCCTACAACTTTGACGTTTTTGGTCAGAAGGTTATCAAGCAGCTTAGGATCGTTCACCGGGATGTAAGTCGTGTAACGGTTACTATCTTTCTTGGTAACGTTGATCTCACGTCCGTTGATACGCGCTTCGCGAACCTGGTCCTGATTGACCTCCTGCAGGAAGGTAGAATAATCCACCTTGCGGCCATTCGACTCGCTGGGCCCAAAGCTCTGGAATACTGACATCAGCACAACGGCAATGACCAGCCAGAGTATTAGGTTTTTCGCCATGTCACTCAAGGGATTAACCTCATATTACAACTGTGTTAAAAACAGCGTCAGGATACTCTATATCCAGTTTCATTCAAACTTTCGCCTGAAATCTACCGGTTATCATTTTCGCCCGGTCGCTACAATATACACTTCACGGGAACGGGCCCGGGAAGAGTCCGGCTTACGAACTTTGACCTTCGCAAACAGGGAGCGAATTTCCTTAAGATACTCCTCGAAACCTTCGCCCTGAAACACCTTCACAACAAAACTACCACCAGGCGCTAGTACATCACGACACATTTCTAACGCTAGCTCCACCAGATACATGGCGCGGGGGATATCCACCGCCGGTGTTCCACACATATTTGGTGCCATATCTGACATGACAACCTGGACCTTACTGTCACCTACACGATCAAGTAACGCTTTCAGCACTAATTCATCACGAAAGTCGCCCTGAAGGAAGTCGACACCGACGATGGGATCCATTGGTAAAAGATCGCACGCGATGATTCGGCCCGTTCCGCCGATCTGCGTTACCGCATACTGGGACCATCCGCCAGGTGCTGCTCCGAGGTCGACAACCGTCATCCCCGGCTTAAAAAGTTTGTCACTTTGCTGTATTTCATCAAGTTTAAACCAGGCACGGGAACGCAACCCCTTTTTCTGTGCCTGTTGAACATATTTATCGCTAAAGTGTTCCTGAAGCCAGCGGCTGGAGCTGGCAGAACGCTTTTTACCTGTCATTTAACATTTCCGTCCTGGTTCATCGTTGCTTGCCTGTGACGTAAATTTCTACGCAGCTATTTGGCGATATAAGGGAGATGGCGGTAGAATGAACCGTTTTCAATCCCAACGTAAGCAAAAATATACGATGAATCTGAGTACTAAACAAAAACAGCACCTTAAAGGTCTGGCACATCCGCTCAAGCCTGTAGTGATGCTTGGCAACAATGGTTTGACCGAAGGGGTGCTTGCCGAGATTGAACAAGCGCTGGAACACCACGAGCTGATCAAGGTGAAAATCGCCTCTGAAGACAGAGACACTAAAAACCTGATCGTGGAAGCCATCGTGCGCGAAACCGGCGCCTGTAATGTACAGGTCATCGGTAAAACGCTGGTGCTCTATCGCCCATCTAAAGAGCGTAAAATCTCGCTGCCACGCTAAGGATATCCTGAATCAAACACATTTTCTGTGTTAAACGAGGGATTTCTGTCAGCGGGTGAGCAAAATGCCATGCTCCTTGAGTTGTTAAAAGGCCGCTATGCGGCCTTTTTCCTTTCTTTACAATGTATCAACATCTTTGCAGAGAGGCGAATTACAGGTACTCAACCTTGATAATTTCGTATTCCACTTCGCCGCCAGGGGTGCGGATGGTGACAACATCATCCTGCTCTTTGCCAATCAGGCCGCGAGCAATGGGTGAGTTCACCGAAATCAGGTTCTGTTTAAAGTCGGCTTCATCGTCACCCACGATACGATACGTTTGCTCTTCGTCGGTATCCAGGTTCAGCACGGTAACCGTTGAGCCGAAGATCACGCGGCCATTGTTAGGCATTTTGGTAATATCGATAACCTGCGCATTCGACAGCTTCGCTTCGATATCTTTAATACGCCCTTCACAGAAACCCTGCTGCTCACGCGCCGCGTGGTATTCAGCATTCTCTTTCAGGTCGCCATGCTCACGCGCTTCCGCGATAGCGGCGATGATTTCAGGGCGGCGAACGGATTTCAGGAAATCCAGCTCTTCGCGCAGTTTTTCGGCACCACGTAAGGTCATCGGAATAGCTTGCATTTGTTATACCTCTTAAACATTCCTGTTGGGAGCAGTGTTCCCTGCCCCGGCCCTCAAGAGCAGGCCAGAAGCAAAAAGAAAACCGACCCGGGAGCAACGCCCCAGGTCAGCAGCAATTTTCAATTTGATACGCATTTTACCGCGAAGTTCACTATGGGTCATCGTTTACTTTGCAGTGCCATGCACCGTAGTATGACGGTTTGTTTTCGGGTTGTTAGCGCGAGATTATGCGATTTTCCAGATTTATCATCGGATTGACTACCAGTATAACGTTCAGCGTTCAGGCCGCGAATGTTGATGAGTATATTAATCAACTGCCCGCAGGTGCCAACCTTGCCTTGATGGTGCAAAAGGTCGGGGCGCAGACGCCGGAGATTGACTACCATAGTCAACAGATGGCCCTGCCTGCCAGCACCCAGAAGGTGATCACTGCGCTTGCCGCCCTCCTTCAGCTTGGTCCTGACTTCCGCTTTACCACCACGCTTGAGACCAAAGGCAAGGTCGAAAATGGCGAGCTGAGAGGCGATCTGATCGCCCGTTTTGGCGGCGATCCGACCTTTAAACGCCAGGATATCCGTAATATGGTGGCGGTGCTGAAAAAATCGGGCGTGCAGAAGATTGATGGCAACGTACTGATCGACACCTCCATTTTTGCCAGCCACGATAAAGCCCCCGGCTGGCCGTGGAATGACATGACGCAATGCTTTAGCGCCCCACCCGCCGCCGCGATTGTTGACCGAAACTGCTTCTCGGTTTCACTTTACAGCGCTCCCAAACCGGATGATTTAGCGTTTATCCGCGTGGCGTCTTATTACCCGGTCACGATGTTCAGCCAGGTCCGCACGCTGGCCAAGGGCTCTCCGGATGCACAGTATTGCGAACTGGATGTGGTGCCCGGCGATCTTAATCGCTTCACGCTTACCGGCTGCCTGACGCAGCGTGCCGATCCACTGCCGCTGGCCTTCGCCATCCAGGATGGCGCAAGCTACGCAGGCGCCATTCTTAAGGACGAACTGAAACAGGCAGGGATCACCTATACCGGTACCCTGCTGCGCCAGACGCAGGTTAATCAACCCGGCACGGTTATCGCCAGCAAACAGTCTGAGCCGTTGCACGATCTGCTAAGGATCATGCTGAAGAAGTCTGACAATATGATCGCTGACACGGTGTTCCGCATGATTGGTCACGCGCGCTTTGGCGTTCCTGGAACCTGGCGTGCAGGTTCCGATGCAGTCCGTCAGATCTTACGTCAGCAGGCGGGAATCGATCTGGGTAATACTATCGCTGTCGATGGCTCCGGGTTATCGCGACACAATTTGATCGCCCCGGCAACCATGATGCAAGTGCTTCAGTACATTGCTCAACATGACACTGAGCTAAACTTTATCTCGATGCTGCCGCTCGCCGGGCATGACGGTTCACTTCAATACCGGGCCGGCCTTCACGCTGCCGGCGTTGATGGTAAAGTGTCAGCCAAAACAGGTTCACTGCAAGGGGTATACAACCTTGCAGGCTTCATCACTACCGCCAGCGGACAGCGCATGGCATTCGTGCAGTATCTTTCCGGCTATGCCGTCGAACCGACCGACCAGCGCAACCGCCGTATCCCACTGGTTCGCTTCGAAAGCAGGCTTTATAAGGACATCTACCAGAATAACTAGCGATGAAACTACTTATAGTTGAAGACGATCTGTTATTACAGGAAGGGCTGGCGCTTGCGCTGGCCAGTGAAGGATATGCCCTCGACTGCGCCGCCACGGCGGCGGAGGCCGATGCCCTGATCCAGAGCGGCGAATACAGTCTGGTGATCCTCGATTTAGGTTTACCGGATAAAGACGGCGCGACGCTGCTCACCCAGTGGCGCCGCCGCGGCATCGCTAATCCGGTGTTGATCCTGACGGCACGCGATGCCATTGAAGATCGTATTACCGGCCTTGATGCTGGAGCCGATGATTATCTGGTGAAGCCCTTTGCTCTGGCAGAGTTGCAGGCGCGCGTCCGGGCCCTAATCCGCCGTTATCAGGGACACAGTGATAACTTACTCACCGACGGCGATATCACGCTGAATCTGCAAACCCAGCAGGTCCTGCGCCAGTCCCAGCCGGTAGAAGTCACGCCCAAAGAGTTTGCCCTGCTTACGCGCCTGATTATGCGCAGCGGACAGACGGTGCACCGTGAAACCCTCCAGCAGGATATCTACTCCTGGCAGGACGATCCGGGGTCGAATACCCTTGAGGTTCATATCCATAATCTGCGTCGTAAGCTCGGGAAAGACAGGATCAAAACCGTCCGCGGCGTGGGTTACCGTCTGGAGAGTCAGAAATGAACAGCATGCGTCGGCGGTTAATGGTCCTGCTGGCGGTGATACTGTTGTTTTTCCAGCTGATCAGCGTGATCTGGCTCTGGCATGAAAGCCGCGAGCAGATCGGTTTTCTGGTCAACGAAACATTGTCTGCCAAATCACGTAATAACCATGTCGAGAAAGAGATCCGTGAAGCGATTGCCTCGCTGCTGGTCCCTTCCCTGGTGATGGTCGGCTTCACCCTGTTATTCTCCTTCTGGGCCGTCACCTGGATAACCCGGCCCCTGAATAAACTGCGTGCCAGTCTGGCGAATCGTTCGGCGGATAACCTGACCCCGCTTCCGATGTACTCTGACATGGAAGAAATTGGCGCCGTCACCACCTCTCTCAATCAGCTGCTTGCCCGGCTGGATCATACCATTCAACAAGAGAGGCTGTTTACCGCCGACGCCGCACACGAGCTGCGAACGCCCCTCGCCGGGATCAGGCTGCATCTGGAACTCATGGCGCAGTCAGGCGCGCCGCAGGCCGCGACATTGATAACCCGTATCGATCAGTTGATGCACACGATTGAACAGTTGCTGATGCTGGCGCGCGCCGGGCAGGCGATGGCGAGCGGTCACTACGAGACGGTGAACTGGACAGACACGATTATTACGCCGCTTGGCCTTGAGCATGAAGCCAAAGAGCATACGGTCATTTGGCCGCCTAAAAGTGCGCTCACGGTGCAGGGAGACGCTGTGCTTCTGCGTCTTATGCTGCGCAACCTGCTTGAAAATGCCGGACGTTACAGCCCTGCAGGGACAACCATCACAGTGACATTATCCGCGCAGGGCGGCGGAACGCAGGTCAGCGTTATCGATCAGGGGCCCGGTATCGATGAAGCGCACCGACAGTCAATCACAGAACCGTTCCGCCGTCTCGACCAACGCTATGGTGGCAGTGGCCTGGGCCTGAGCATCGTGCAGCGTATCCTGCAGCTTCATCATGGAAAACTGACGCTGGAGAATGGCGAGAAAGGCGGTCTCATTGCCAGTTGCTGGCTGCCGGCAACGTTAGAATAAAAAAAGCCCCTGAATCAACAGGGGCCTTTCACGACGATTAGTGCTTGTAGATGAACTCGACGCCTTCTTCGTCGTCTTCATCCCAGTCATCGTCCCAGTCTTCATCATCCTCTTCCGCTTCCAGCTCTTCGAGCTGCTGGCGGTGGTAGTCATCCCACATGAATTCGACTTTTTCTGGCTGTTTGGCTTCTTCCGCCTGAACAACTGGGTTCTCGATGATGAAGGTCATCACATCCCAGCATAGATCTTTCACGCCAACCTGGCTTGCGGCGGAGATAAGATAGTATTTATCTTCCCAGCCCATCGCTTCAGCAATGGCTTTCGCTTTTGCTTCCGCTTCAGCTTTATCCATCAGGTCAATTTTGTTAAAGACCAGCCAGCGCGGTTTGTTCGCCAGTTTTTCGCTGTATTTCTCCAGCTCGCCGACGATGATACGGGCATTTTCTACCGGATCGGAACCGTCAATTGGATCGATATCGATCAGGTGCAGCAGGACGCGGCAACGCTCAAGGTGTTTCAGGAAGCGGATACCCAGACCGGCACCTTCCGCTGCGCCTTCAATCAGACCCGGAATATCGGCAACCACGAAGCTCTTCTCGTTATCCATACGAACAACGCCCAGGCTTGGCACCAGGGTCGTAAACGGATAGTCCGCCACTTTTGGTTTCGCAGCAGAGACGGCACGAATAAACGTCGATTTGCCCGCGTTTGGCATCCCGAGCATGCCCACGTCTGCCAGAAGCATCAACTCCAGCTGCAGATCGCGCTTATCGCCCGGTGTGCCCATGGTTTTCTGACGTGGCGTACGGTTAACAGATGATTTAAAACGGCTGTTGCCCAGACCGTGCCAGCCACCTTTAGCGACCATCAGGCGCTGACCGTGTTTGGTCATGTCACCCATGGTTTCACCGGTCCCCTGGTCAATCACACGCGTACCGACAGGCACCTTAATGGTGACGTCTTTTCCGCGTTTGCCGGTACAGTCACGGCTCTGGCCGTTCTGACCACGTTCAGCGCGGAAGGATTTTTCAAAACGGTAATCGATCAGCGTGTTGAGGTTCTCATCCGCCTCCAGCCACACGTCACCACCATCCCCGCCGTCGCCGCCGTCAGGGCCGCCACGAGGGATATACTTTTCACGGCGGAAGCTCACGCAACCGTTGCCGCCATCACCAGCCACGACAAGGATCGTCGCTTCATCAACAAACTTCATTTTACACTCCGTAACTCATTCGCCTGAGCGGGGGACTACTACAACCGCTTCATTTTTGCGCCAACGTCCCCAAAGACGATGACCAATGGCGGAATACATCGCGCCCGCAACCACGACAAACGCACCGAGATAGCCCAACAGGTTGAGCATCGGTCTGACGAAGACATCGGGCCAGGCCATTGATAACAAATCTGAAAATAACAGCGTAAACAGCGGAGTAAGCGTAATTAATGCGCTCACCTGTGCTGCCTGCCAGCGCGCCATTGCTTCGGCCAGCGCGCCATAACCAACCAGCGTGTTCAGCCCACAAAAAATGAGGCACGCCAGTTGCCAGTCGCTAAGCTCGGTGATTACCCCCGGCTTCGCTAACGGCAACAACGCCAGTGTACACAAAGTGTACAGCAAAAAGAGGATCTGCTGTGAGGCAAGACGACGCAATAACACCTTTTGCGCGACACCATAGCTCACCCAGACCGTTGCTGCCCCTACACCGAAGATCACACCCCAGGTGTAATCGGTCAGCCGGGTAAAAATCTCGATCAGACTGGTGTTGAAGAACATCACCAGGCCGCATAGCAGCATGCTCGCCCCGATAATCTGCGTACCACGCATCTTCTCCTTGAGGATAAAGACGCTGGCGACCATCATGCCCACGGGTGAAAGCTGACCAATCACCTGTGACGCCGTAGGGCTAAGATATTGCAGGGAAGAACTGAACAGAATGAAGTTCCCAAACAGTCCACCTGTCGCGATAGCCAGTAACACCAGCCAGCGCGGTTTACGGAAGAGTCGCAGCGGAGGAAGCTTACCTTTGACAGCCAGAATCGCCCCGAGGCCGATACTTGCCATCAGAAAGCGATAAAAGACCACCGTAGGCGGCTCCATCACTTCCAGTACCTGCTTCATTGCAATTGGCAGCGCACCCCAGCACATTGCGGTAGTGAGCGCCAAAAGAATACCTATGCCGGCCTGCTGCTTCATGCCCGTTTTCCCTACAGAAAAAATTACCGGGTTTCCAATGTAAAAAGCCCCGCAACAGGTTGCGGGGCTTTAATCCGTTACCGGACCGAGAAAACCTTACTCAGCAACGATGCTGATGTATTTACGGTTGTTCGGGCCTTTAACTTCAAATTTCACTTTACCGTCTGCTTTAGCAAACAGAGTGTGGTCACGACCGCAACCTACGTTGTTGCCAGCGTGGAATTTGGTACCACGTTGACGAACGATGATGCTACCCGCCAGAACGGATTCGCCACCGAAACGCTTAACGCCCAGGCGTTTAGCTTCTGAATCGCGACCGTTACGTGTGGAGCCGCCAGCCTTTTTATGTGCCATTTAAATCTCTCCTCAGGTCTTAGGCGCTGATGCCAGTAATTTTCACATCAGTGAACCACTGACGGTGGCCCTGCTGCTTACGGTAGTGCTTACGACGACGAAACTTAACGATTTTAACTTTCTCGCCACGACCGTGTGCAACAACTTCAGCTTTGATAACGCCGCCATCAACGAAAGGAACGCCGATTTTGACTTCTTCACCGTTTGCGATCATCAGAACTTCTGCGAACTCAACAGATTCGCCAGTTGCGATGTCCAGCTTTTCCAGGCGAACGGTCTGACCTTCGCTTACTCGGTGTTGTTTACCACCACTTTGGAAAACCGCGTACATATAAACTCCGCTTCCGCGCACGTCCTCGTATGAATCAGAGTGCGCTATAAATATTCACAATAGGGCGCGAATATTACGCAAAACGCGAGCCTTTGACAAGTGCTACCGTCAATACATGAAGAAAAAAAACACAACACGTACGGTAACGTTTATCTGAGCCGTTTTTTCAGTACAATCAGCAATACTATTGATAAACCGAAACCCTTCGTTACCCCATAGTAGATGGGATCAACAGGATAAAAAGCCCGGCTTTTGCGATGAATTTAGAAAAAATCAACGAGTTAACCGCGCAAGATATGGCGGGTGTGAATGCAGCAATCCTGGAGCAACTCAACTCTGACGTTCAACTGATCAATCAGTTGGGCTATTACATTGTCAGCGGTGGCGGTAAACGCATACGTCCGATGATTGCCATTCTGGCTGCCAGAGCCGTTGGTTATCAGGGAAATGCCCACATCACCATCGCAGCGCTCATCGAATTTATTCACACAGCGACGCTTCTGCATGATGATGTTGTGGATGAATCGGATATGCGTCGCGGCAAAGCCACGGCAAACGCCGCTTTCGGGAACGCAGCCAGCGTACTGGTGGGGGATTTTATCTATACCCGCGCCTTCCAGATGATGACCAGTCTGGGCTCCCTGAAAGTACTGGAAGTGATGTCCGAAGCCGTTAACGTCATCGCAGAAGGCGAAGTACTGCAGCTGATGAACGTCAACGATCCTGATATTACCGAAGAAAACTACATGCGCGTGATCTACAGCAAAACCGCGCGCCTGTTTGAAGCAGCCGCCCAGTGTTCCGGCATTCTGGCTGACTGTACCGACGCCCAGGAAAAAGGGCTGCAGGACTATGGTCGTTATCTGGGTACGGCATTCCAGCTGATTGATGATTTGCTGGACTACAGTGCGGACGGCGAGACGCTCGGCAAAAACGTGGGTGATGACCTGAACGAAGGCAAACCGACTCTGCCGCTGCTCCACGCCATGCGCAACGGAACGGCCGACCAGGCGAAAATGATCCGTGAAGCGATTGAGCAGGGAAATGGTCGCCATCTTCTGGAACCCGTACTGGAAACCATGGCCATTTGCGGATCGCTCGAGTGGACGCGCCAGCGTGCGGAAGAGGAAGCGGATAAAGCCATTGCTGCACTTCAGGTTATTCCAGACAGCCCGTGGCGCGATGCGCTGATCGGTCTGGCGCACATCGCCGTTCAGCGCGATCGGTGATCCCTCCTGTTTCTCCCCGCGCCTTTGCGGGGAGATTCCCGTACGTTCCTGTAAATTACGTCTTCATGTAAACGCATCGGTTTAGAGACCGCATGAATAAAGCTGTGCCTTATTCTGAATATCCCTTCAAGTAACGCGAACTTTTTAGAACAAGAGTTTGAAATGGGTATAGTAACCCCGTCGTTTCTGACGAAACGGCGAAGGTGAATCCGAACTAAGGACAGCGTTATGGACACGAAATTTATCGACTGGCACACAGCGGATATTATTGCCGCACTGCGCAAAAGAGGCACGTCACTGGCAGCAGAGTCCCGCCGCCACGGACTGAGTTCTTCAACCCTGGCAAACGCCCTCACCCGCCCCTGGCCCAAGGGAGAGCTCATTATCGCAACGGCGCTGGATACGCACCCGTGGGTGATTTGGCCCTCGCGTTACCACGATCCTATTACCCATGAGTTTATTGACAGAACGCGCATGATTCGCCAGAAAAAGGCAAAGAAAGGATTGCAGGGATAACACGTTAATTGACAGGCACAGCAACCCCCCGGTCATTGCTGGCAGGGGGCTGCCGGAACGATTACTCGCCCTTCACACGCTCGATATTCGCACCCAGCGCGCGCAGTTTATCTTCGATACGCTCATAACCACGATCGATGTGATAAATACGATCCACAATCGTTGTCCCTTCCGCGATACAACCCGCCAGCACCAGGCTCGCAGACGCACGCAGATCGGTGGCCATCACCTGAGCACCCGACAGTTTCTCCACGCCGTGGCAAATTACGGTATTACTCTCGATCTCTGCATGCGCGCCCATACGGATCAACTCCGGTACGTGCATAAAGCGGTTCTCGAAAATGGTTTCAGTGATAAAGCCCGTCCCTTCGGCGACCAGGTTCAATAAGGTGAACTGCGCCTGCATGTCCGTCGGGAACGCCGGGTGTGGCGCCGTACGCACATTGACAGCTTTTGGACGCTGACCGTGCATATCGAGGCTGATCCAGTCTTCACCGATTTCGATATCCGCGCCGGCATCGCGCAGCTTCGCCAGCACTGCATCCAGGGTATCAGGCTGTGCGTTACGGCAAACAATCTTACCGCCAGAGATCGCCGCTGCCACCAGGAAGGTACCGGTTTCGATACGGTCAGGCAGGACGCGATAAACACCACCGCCCAGACGCTCAACGCCTTCAATGGTGATACGGTCTGTTCCCTGACCGGAGATCTTCGCCCCCAGCGCCACGAGGAAGTTGGCGGTATCCACAATTTCCGGCTCACGCGCGGCGTTTTCGATGATCGTGGTACCTTCAGCCAGCGTTGCCGCAGACATAATGGTGACCGTTGCGCCCACGCTCACCTTGTCCATGACAATGTGCGCGCCTTTCAGACGACCGTTGACGGACGCTTTAACGTAGCCTTCTTCCAGTTTGATCTCTGCGCCCAGTTTTTCCAGGCCAAAGATATGCAGGTCAACCGGACGCGCCCCGATGGCACAACCGCCCGGAAGTGAAACCTGCCCCTGGCCAAAACGCGCCACCAGCGGGCCAAGCGCCCAGATGGAAGCACGCATGGTTTTCACCAGATCGTAAGGGGCAGAGAAGTTATTCACATTGCTGGCGTCGATCCAGACAGAACCGTTACGCTCAACTTTAGTGCCCAACTGGGTGAGCAACTTCATGGTCGTGTCGATATCTTTCAGTTTCGGGACGTTCTGAATTTCTACCGGCTCTTCCGCGAGCAGCGCAGCAAAGAGGATTGGCAGCGCGGCGTTTTTCGCGCCAGAAATTGTGACTTCGCCCTGGAGGCGCGTAGGCCCCTGTACACGAAATTTATCCATTGTGTGCTCTCTTATAAATTCAACCGTGCTGCGGGCCTGTCGCCCTCAGCTCAAAAACCGTTTAGTTTGCGATCGCGTGCCCACTCTTGCGGGGTGAACGCTTTAATCGACAGGGCGTGGATGCGGTTATCCGCAATATATTCCATCAGCGGCGCGTACACAGCCTGCTGTTTCTTCACGCGGCTCATGCCGTCGAACATCTCACCCACAGCAATAACCTGGAAGTGACTGCCATCGCCAGTGACGTGGGCTTCCTGAAGGGAGAGTGCATTCATCAGCACTGTCTGGATTTCATGATTTTCCATGGGTTCTTAATCATCTGATAGTGAAAACAAGCCCAACATCTTAGAGCAAAGTGGCGTCGTCTTAAACAAGCAAAAAGCCCCGACGATGAAACTGTCAGGGCTTTCGGAAGTAACGCACTGAAAATATTAACGAGGCAGTACGTCCTGAGGAAGATTGTAGAGCTGCGCAAGGGTCACGACATTATCGCTCGCGCCGTGAAGCCTGACGCTCGCCCCCTGCTTTTTCCCCTCGGCAACCAGATGGGCAAGCAGCGCAACACCTGCCGTATCCACCCGGGTGATACCGCTTAAGTCAATCAGCGTCACGCCCTGCATGGCGTCATGGCGCTGGTCCCATAACGGGTTCAGGAGGTCCTGATCCAGTTCGCCGGACAGTTTCAATGTCTCGCTTTCACGCGACCAGCTGAGTTGCTGTGACATTACTTCTTCTCGTCCAGCGTGATTTTCTGACGAGCTATGGATTGCAACTGTGCAGTCAGGCCATCAATGCCTTTAGTGCGCAGCAGGTCGCTCCACTCGTTCTGCTTGGTAGTGATCATGCTTACCCCTTCGGCGATCATGTCATACGCCTGCCAGTGGCCGGTCTGGCTGTTTTTACGCCACTGGAAATCCAGACGAACCGGCGGACGACCGTTAGGATCGTTGATCGTCACACGGATAGGCACGATGGTCGCATCACCCAGCGGTTGCTCAGGTGCAATCTGGTAGGTCTGGCCGTGATACATCGCCAGCGCCTGACCATAAGCCTGCTTCAGATATTCACGGAACGCGGCAAAGTAGGCCTCACGCTGCGCCGGGGTCGCGTCTTTGTAATAACGACCCAGCACCAGCGCACCCGCATATTTAATCTGCACATACGGCAGCAATTCCTGGTCAACAACGTCACGCAGGTAATCAGGATTCGCACGAATTTTAGGCTGTTCGTTTTTAAGACGGTCGAAGGTTTTCTTCGCCGCTTCGTCCATCAGTTTGTACGGGTTACTCTGATCCGCAGCATGGGCAGCGGTAAGAGGGGCAATGACCAGCATGGCCACCATTAACAGTCGTTTAAACATGAATGACTTCTCCTGAAATTAATGCGTCGTGCCAGGTGTCGGTGCGACGTCGGTATGATCTTCAGACTGCGCAGGGGCAGCGTCGGATTTTTTCTCATCCCCTTTACTGTTGTAAAGGAACTGACCAATCATATCTTCCAGCACCATTGCGGACTTCGTATCCTGAATAACGCTGCCGTCTTTAAGGATAGTCGTTCCCAGCTCGGGGTCTTCAAAGCCGACGTTAAGCGCCAGATATTGTTCACCCAGCAAACCGGAAGTCCGGATCGACAGGGAACTGGTGTCCGGAATATGGTTGTAACGCTCTTCGATATCCATCGCGACGCGTGGCAGATAGGTTTTCTCATCAAGCGTAATATCTGATACGCGTCCGATCACCACGCCGCCAATACGGACCGGTGAACGGGCCTTCAGCCCGCCGATGTTATCGAAGGTGGCATAGATGCGATATGTCGGCTCGGTACGCACGGAGGTGATATCCGCCGCTCTCAGGCAGATAAACAGTGCGGCCAGCAGCGCCAGCAGCAGGAACACGCCGACCCAAATTTCATTTTTTTTCGTTTGCATGAACTCAATTCCCAAACATCAGTGCGGTGAGCACAAAATCCAGACCCAGTACGGCCAGCGACGAATGTACGACTGTACGTGTAGTTGCACGGCTAATGCCTGCCGACGTCGGGATGGCATCGTAACCATTGAACAAGGCAATCCAGGTGACCGTAATGGCGAATACCACGCTTTTAATCAGACAGTTAACCAGATCCATTCGCAGGTCGATGGCGTCCTGCATGGCGGACCAGAAGAAACCGGCATCAATGCCTTTCCAGTGAACGCCAACCAGCGAACCGCCCCAGATACCCACGGCGACAAACAGAATAGTCAGTAACGGTAAAGAGATCACCCCAGCCCAGAAACGCGGCGAAATTACGCGACGCAGCGGGTCAACCGCCATCATCTCCATACTGGAGAGCTGCTCAGTCGCACGCATCAGGCCAATTTCAGCCGTTAATGCCGACCCCGCGCGTCCGGCGAACAACAGCGCCGCCACAACCGGCCCCAGTTCACGCAGCAGCGAAAGCGCCACCAGCATCCCGAGACTGGTTTCCGCACTGTAGGTTGTCAGGACGAGGTAGCCCTGCAGCCCCAGCACCATGCCGATAAACAGACCGGACACAATGATGATGAGCATCGACAGCACGCCGACGTTATAGAGTTGCCGCACCAGTAAAGGCGCATGCTTTCGGAACTCCGGCTTGCCGACCAGCGCGTTGAATAACATCAATCCGGCACGCCCGAACGTCCTGATGGTTTTTATGCCACGGTGTCCGAGAGCGGCCAACGCATTTAACAGCATGAGTGGCTTAACTCCCTATTCCCAGTAAATCGTCACGATAGTCGCCCGCCGGGTAGCGGAACGGCACAGGGCCATCGGCAATACCGTCGAGGAACTGTCGCACGCGCGGATCGCAATTTTCCTGCAACGCCTGGGCGCTACCGTGTGCGACGATCTTTTTGTCCGCCACGATATAGGCGTAATCGGCGATGCTCAACACTTCCGGCACATCGTGAGAAACCACAATGCAGGTTACGCCAAGTGCGCTGTTCAGCTCAGAGATGAGCTTCACCAGCACGCCCATCGTGATGGGATCCTGCCCGACGAACGGTTCATCGAACATGATTAAATCCGGTTCTAATGCAATGGCTCGCGCCAGCGCGGCGCGGCGCGCCATCCCGCCTGAGAGTTCCGAAGGCATCAGCTTCGCCGCCCCGCGCAAACCGACGGCTTCAAGCTTCATCATCACCGTACTTTTCAGCAACGCCGGCGGCAGGCTGGTATGTTCGCGCAGCGGATAGGCCACGTTATCAAAGACGTTCATATCGGTGAACAACGCCCCCGACTGAAAGAGCATGCTCATGCGCTTGCGAACGGTATACAGACGCGAGCGCGACATCTCCGGGACATTTTCGCCATCAAAGAGGATTTCACCGCTGTCAGGTGGGATCTGCCCACCAATAAGACGCAGCAGTGTCGTTTTACCGATCCCGGACGGCCCCATGATGGCCGTGATCTTGCCACGCGGTACGGTCAACGAAATATCATCAAATATCAATCTGTTGGCGCGAGAAAAACTCACACCGCGGACATCGACTAAATTCGCCATCTTTTGGCTCATTTATGGTTCCTTTCTTACCCTGCTCACGTTTAGGCATGCAGCCTGGATCAGCCCTAAACTCAGCATTTTTACAGAATAATAGCCGTTGAGGTTAGCGAAAGCTGGCATTTGTTTTACTTTTCCGGCGCATAAAGTCAAAATTAGGAATTCGTTACGCCTCAGACTGTATGCAGTCCAGCCATTCCCGCGCGATGGACCGACGAGTATACCTGAAGAAAGGACTTTTGATGCTTTTAGCAACAGCACTGTTAATAATTGGTTTACTTTTGGTGGTCTACAGTGCTGACCGTTTAGTGTTTGCTGCATCTATCCTGTGTCGCCTGACGGGCGTGCCACCTCTCGTCATCGGGATGACCGTTGTCAGCGTTGGAACATCACTTCCTGAAATCATCGTCTCTGTCTCGGCATCGCTGCATGGCCAGTTAGACCTGGCCGTCGGTACCGCGATTGGCTCTAATATCGTCAATATATTGTTGATTTTAGGGCTGGCGGCACTGCTCCATCCATTTCGCGTGCATTCTGATGTTCTACGTCGTGAATTGCCGCTAATGTTAATCGTAAGTCTGCTGGCAGGCTGCGTATTTTATGATGGCATACTGAGCGTCAGTGACGGCATTTTCTTGCTGGCGCTGGCCGTCATTTGGTTGCTGTATAGTGTTAAGATCGCCCGTCTGGCTGAGAAGCAGGGGCACGATAGCCTCACGCGTGAGCAGGTCGCCGAACTCCCGCGGGAAGGCACGCTCCCCGTCGCCCTGCTCTGGCTTGGCGTGGCGCTGATCATCATGCCGATGGCCACGCGCATGGTCGTAGATAACGCGACGGTCGTGGCAAACTATTTTGCCATCAGCGAACTGACCATTGGCCTGACGGTTATTGCTATCGGTACCAGTCTGCCGGAGCTGGCCACGGCCATTGCCGGGGCGCGGAAAGGAGAGGATGACATTGCCATTGGTAATATCATCGGCTCCAATATTTTTAATATCGCGATAGTAATGGGTCTGCCGGCCCTGATTACGCCAGGGCCCTTTAACCCCCTGGCGTTTTCACGCGATTACGGCGTGATGCTGCTGGTCAGCGTGATATTTACCCTGCTCTGCTGGCGGCGGCAACGACAAATTGGCAAAGGCGCAGGCGCGCTGTTGACGGGTGGATTTATCGTATGGATGGCGATGCTGTACTGGCTCTCGCCTCTTCTCTCTGGGTAAACGGAAACGCATTATGTCGCAAATAGAATTGCAGCCGGGTTTTGACTTTCAGAAAGCAGGCAAAGACGTTCTGGAGATTGAACGTGAAGGTCTGGCGCAGTTGGATCAGTACATTAATCAGGATTTTAGTCTGGCATGTGAGAAGATATTCTACTGTGCCGGCAAAGTCGTGGTGATGGGGATGGGCAAGTCCGGCCACATTGGACGCAAAATGGCGGCAACGTTTGCCAGTACCGGAACCTCTTCATTCTTTGTCCACCCGGGGGAAGCCGCCCACGGCGACCTGGGTATGGTCACGCCGCAGGATATCGTCATCGCGCTGTCCAACTCCGGTGAGTCCAATGAAATTCTGGCGCTGATCCCGGTACTGAAGCGTCTGCAGGTGCCGCTCATTTGCATGACCAGCCGTCCGGAAAGTAGCATGGCGCGCGCAGCCGATATTCACCTGTGCGTAAAGGTGCCGAAAGAGGCCTGCCCGCTCGGCCTGGCGCCGACCTCCAGCACCACCGCGGCGCTGGTGATGGGCGATGCGCTCGCCGTGGCGCTGCTGGAAGCCCGTGGTTTTACGCCGGAAGATTTCGCCCTTTCCCACCCGGGCGGCGCGCTGGGGCGTAAGCTGCTGCTGCGGGTTAACGATATTATGCACACCGGGGATGAAATCCCCCACGTCAGTAAAGACGCCTCCCTGCGTGATGCGCTGCTGGAAATCACCCGTAAGAATCTGGGTATGACGGTCGTGTGCGACGATCTGATGAAAATTCAGGGGATCTTCACCGATGGCGACCTGCGTCGCGTGTTCGACATGGGTGTGGATGTCCGTACGCTGGGCATTGCCGATGTGATGACACCCGGCGGCATTCGCGTGCGCCCGGGGACGCTGGCTGTGGATGTGCTGAACCTGATGCAGTCCCGTCATATCACCTCCGTTATGGTTGCCGATGGCGACCAGTTGCTGGGTGTGGTACATATGCATGATCTGCTGCGCGCAGGCGTAGTGTAATGAAGGATAAGACAATGAGTAATGCGGGTGCATCCCTTGCAACCTGTTATGGTCCGGTCAGTACCCAGATGATGGCAAAGGCGGAAAACATTCGCCTGCTCATTCTGGATGTGGATGGCGTACTCTCCGATGGCCTGATTTATATGGGCAATAACGGTGAAGAGCTTAAAGCGTTTAACGTTCGCGACGGCTACGGTATCCGCTGTGCGCTGACCTCAGGTATCGAGGTGGCTATCATCACCGGACGGAAAGCTAAACTGGTAGAAGATCGCTGTGAAACCTTAGGCATTACCCATTTGTATCAGGGTCAATCCGATAAGATGGCGGCGTTCAACGATTTACTGGGTAAACTGGCTATCGCACCGGAAAACGTGGCCTACGTCGGGGACGATCTGATTGACTGGCCCGTAATGTCTGAAGTTGGGCTGAGTATCGCCGTTGCCGATGCGCATCCGCTGCTGATCCCGCGTGCGGACTACGTTACCCACATCAACGGGGGCCGCGGTGCCGTCCGTGAAGTCTGCGATCTGCTCCTGCTGGCGCAGGGCAAGCTTGATGAGGCCAAAGGGCAATCGATATGAGTAAAACCAGACGTTGGGTTATCATTTTGCTTTCGCTTGTCGCCCTGGTATTGATTGGCGTGAACCTCGCCGATCGCGACGATACGCAAACGGAAGTGATCAACAATAACGATCCAACCTATAAAAGCGATCACAGCGACACCGTGGTCTACAGCCCGCAAGGCGCGCTGAACTATCGCCTGATTGCCCAGCATGTTGAATATTTTTCAGATGACGGTATTTCGTGGTTTACCCAACCTGTTATGACCACGTTTGATAAGGACAAAGTACCGACGTGGTCAATCAAGTCAGACCGGGCAAAACTGACAAATGACCGTATGCTTTATCTGTATGGCCACGTTGAAGTCAACGCCCTGACCGCTGACTCGCAACTGCGAAAAATTACGACGGATAATGCCCAGATCAACCTGGTGACCCAGGATGTGACGTCGCAGGATCTGGTTACTCTGTATGGCACAACATTTAATTCCAGCGGTTTGAGAATGCGCGGGAACTTACGCAGCAAAAACGCCGAGCTGATTGAAAAGGTTAGAACCTCCTATGAAATTCAAAACAAACAAACTCAGCCTTAAAGTAATTATCGCCAGCGCGATGCTGGCGACCAGTCTCCCCGCGCTTGCTGTAACGGGCGATACCGAGCAGCCGATTCATATCGAGTCCGACACCCAGTCTCTTGATATGCAGGGTAATGTCGTCACCTTCACGGGTAACGTCGTCATGACTCAGGGCACCATCAAAATCAACGCCGACAAAGTGGTTGTTACCCGTCCGGGTGGCGAGCAGGGCAAAGAGATTATCGATGGTTACGGTAATCCGGCGACCTTCTACCAAATGCAGGACAACGGCAAACCGGTGAAAGGCCATGCCACGCATATGCACTATGAGCTGGCGAAGGACCTGGTGATCCTGACCGGAAATGCGTACCTGGAACAGTTGGACAGCAACATTACCGGCGACAAGATTACCTATCTGGTTAAAGAGCAAAAAATGCAGGCCTCCAGCGAGAAAGGCAAACGCGTCACCACCGTACTGGTACCGTCGCAGCTGCAGGACAAAGGCAAAGGCCAGGCCCCGGCACAGAAGAAGAGTAACTAATTCGTTATGGCAACATTAACTGCAAAAAATCTCGCGAAGGCCTATAAGGGCCGCCGTGTCGTAGAGGATGTCAGTCTGACCGTTAACTCCGGCGAAATTGTGGGCCTGCTTGGCCCTAACGGTGCGGGTAAAACGACAACCTTCTACATGGTCGTTGGCATTGTGCCGCGCGATGCCGGCAACATTGTCATTGATGATGAAGACATCAGCCTTCTGCCGCTGCATGCACGCGCACGCCGCGGGATCGGCTATTTGCCGCAGGAAGCCTCCATTTTCCGTCGCCTAAGCGTTTACGATAACCTGATGGCGGTTCTGCAAATTCGTAACGATCTGACCAGCGAACAGCGTCAGGATCGTGCCAACGAGCTGATGGAAGAGTTCCACATCGAGCATCTGCGCGACAGCCTCGGTCAGGCGCTCTCCGGTGGGGAACGCCGTCGCGTTGAGATTGCGCGTGCGCTGGCCGCAAACCCGAAATTTATCCTTCTGGATGAACCGTTTGCCGGTGTTGATCCGATCTCCGTTATCGATATTAAACGTATCATTGAGCACCTGCGCGACAGCGGGCTTGGCGTGTTGATCACCGACCACAACGTGCGTGAAACGCTGGCCGTGTGTGAACGTGCGTATATTGTGAGCCAGGGTAACCTTATCGCCCACGGTACGCCGCAACAAATCCTCGAAGATGATCATGTTAAGCGCGTCTATCTTGGGGAAGACTTCAGACTCTGATAGGGTAGAGGTAACGTAACGCCGAACCGGAGAAAAATGCTCTGAACATGAAGCAAGGTTTGCAATTAAGGCTCAGCCAACAACTGGCAATGACGCCGCAGCTACAGCAGGCAATTCGCCTGTTGCAACTGTCCACGTTAGAACTTCAGCAGGAACTCCAGCAGGCGCTGGACAGTAACCCCCTGCTGGAACAAACCGATCTTCATGACGAGGTAGATACCCAGCAATCGCAGGATACAGAAGCGCTCGACACCGCGGATGCACTCGAACAAAAAGAGATGCCGGACGAGCTTCCGCTGGATGCCAGCTGGGATGAGATCTACACCGCCGGAACCCCATCCGGAACGCGTGCGGACTACCAGGACGATGAGCTACCGGTCTATCAGGGAGAAACCACTCAGTCGCTTCAGGATTACCTGATGTGGCAGGTGGAGTTGACCCCCTTCTCCGACACCGATCGTGCGATTGCCACATCCATTGTCGATGCCGTTGATGACACCGGCTATTTAACCGTCACGCTGGACGACATCCTCGAAAGCATGGGCGACGAAGAGATTGAGCTTGAGGAAGTTGAAGCCGTTCTGAAGCGTATTCAGCGTTTCGATCCGGTAGGCGTGGCCGCAAGAGATCTGCGCGACTGCCTGCTGATCCAGCTTTCTCAGTTCAGCAAAGAGACGCCATGGCTCGATGAGGCGCGCTTAATCATCAGCGATCATCTGGATCTGTTGGCTAACCACGATTTCCGCACCCTGATGCGCGTCACGCGGCTGAAAGAAGACGTGCTGAAAGAAGCGGTGAATCTGATCCAGTCGCTCGATCCGCGCCCCGGTCAGTCGATCCAGACCAGCGAACCCGAATACGTGATCCCGGATGTGCTGGTCCGAAAACACAATGGCCGCTGGGTCGTTGAACTGAATTCTGACAGCATTCCTCGCCTGCAAATCAACCAGCAGTATGCCTCCATGTGCACCAGCGTGCGTAACGACTCCGACAATCAATATATTCGTAGCAATTTGCAGGAAGCGCGATGGTTGATCAAAAGTCTGGAGAGCCGTAATGATACGCTGCTTCGCGTCAGCCGCTGCATTGTCGAACAGCAGCAGGCGTTCTTTGAGCAGGGCGAAGAGTATATGAAACCGATGGTGCTGGCGGATATCGCCCAGGCCGTCGAGATGCATGAATCAACCATTTCCCGTGTCACCACGCAGAAGTATCTGCACAGTCCACGCGGTATTTTTGAGCTTAAGTATTTCTTCTCCAGCCACGTCAATACCGAGGGTGGCGGCGAAGCGTCGTCAACCGCGATTCGTGCCCTGGTGAAGAAGTTGATCGCCGCGGAGAACCCCGCGAAGCCACTGAGTGACAGTAAGTTAACCACCATGCTGTCCGAACAGGGTATTATGGTGGCACGTCGTACTGTCGCGAAGTATCGAGAGTCTTTATCCATTCCGCCGTCCAACCAGCGTAAACAGCTGGTCTGACACAACCGATAAGGAAGACACTATGCAGCTCAACATCACTGGACAAAACGTCGAAATTACTGAGGCTTTACGCGACTTTGTGAATACGAAGTTTGCAAAACTCGAGCAGTATTTCGAAAGGATCAACCAGGTCTATATTGTGTTGAAAGTGGAGAAAGTGACTCACATCTCGGATGCCACCCTGCATGTTAATGGGGGGGAACTTCATGCCAGTGCGGAAGGGCAAGACATGTACGCGGCTATCGACGGCTTGATTGATAAGCTTGCGCGACAGCTCAATAAACATAAAGATAAACTGAAACAACACTAATTGTCCGGGCAGTTAACGGGTGCAGGACGGCCTGTTGTGAAACACAACAGGCCATTTGTACAGTTAGCGCTTAGGTGAAATTATGATGAACAACGATTCCGCTCTTCAACTGAGCAATGTCCTTAACCAGGAATGTACCCGCAGTGCTGTTCACTGCCAGAGCAAAAAACGTGCGCTGGAGATCATCAGTGAGCTGGCCGCAAAACAGCTGGGCCTGCCGCCACAGGTGGTGTTCGAAGCGATCCTGACCCGTGAAAAAATGGGCAGTACCGGTATCGGCAACGGCATCGCCATCCCGCACGGCAAACTGGAAGAGGATACCCTGCGTGCCGTGGGTGTGTTTGTGCAGCTTGAAACACCCATCGCCTTCGATGCCATTGATAACCAGCCCGTCGATCTTCTCTTCGCGCTGCTGGTGCCTGCCGACCAGACGAAAACCCATCTGCATACGCTGTCGCTGGTTGCCAAACGTCTGGCCGATAAAACCATTTGCCGCCGACTGCGCTCGGCCCAAAGTGATGAAGAGCTCTATCAGATTATCACTGAAGCAGAAGGCAATCAGGATGATGCATAACCAGGAGATGGCCTTCACATCTGTTGTCCTGAGGAGAAACGGAACATGGTGCTGATGATTGTCAGTGGTCGTTCAGGGTCGGGGAAGTCCGTTGCTCTGCGCGCGCTGGAAGACATGGGTTTTTACTGCGTAGATAATCTGCCAGTCGTGTTGCTGCCCGATCTGGCTCGCACGCTTGCGGAAAGACAAACCTCTGCCGCCGTCAGTATCGACGTTCGTAACATGCCTGAATCGCCTGAAATTTTTGAACAGGCAATGAGTAACCTGCCTGATGCGTTTTCGCCTCAGTTGCTGTTCCTTGATGCAGACCGCAATACCCTGATCCGTCGCTACAGCGATACCCGTCGTCTGCACCCGCTTTCCAGCAAGAACCTCTCTCTGGAGAGCGCTATCGACGAAGAGAGCGACCTGCTGGAGCCGCTGCGTTCACGCGCTGACCTGATTGTCGACACCTCTGAGATGTCCGTTCACGAGCTGGCGGAAATGCTGCGTACCCGGTTGCTGGGCAAGCGCGAGCGCGAACTGACGATGGTGTTCGAATCCTTTGGCTTTAAGCACGGGATTCCAATTGATGCAGATTATGTTTTCGACGTGCGCTTCCTGCCGAACCCGCACTGGGATCCGAAACTGCGTCCCATGACCGGTCTGGATAAACCCGTCGCGGCCTTCCTCGACAGGCACACAGAAGTTCACAATTTTATCTACCAGACGCGAAGCTACCTTGAGCTATGGTTACCTATGCTGGAGACAAACAATCGCAGCTACCTGACGGTGGCGATTGGCTGTACCGGCGGTAAACATCGTTCGGTCTACATCGCCGAACAGCTGGCCGACTATTTCCGCTCGCGCGGGAAGAACGTTCAGTCCCGTCATCGCACGCTGGAAAAACGTAAAACATGACCGTAAAACAAACCGTTGAGATCACTAATAAGCTGGGCATGCATGCGCGCCCGGCGATGAAGCTGTTTGAACTGATGCAGGGTTTCGATGCGGAAGTTCTGCTGCGAAATGATGAAGGTACCGAAGCGGAAGCAAACAGCGTGATTGCGCTGCTGATGCTCGATTCCGCCAAAGGCCGCCAGATTGAAGTTGAAGCCACCGGCCCTCAGGAAGAGGAAGCGCTGGCGGCGGTGGTTGCGCTGTTTAACGCCGGTTTTGACGAAGACTAACGCCTCATTTTCTGGCGGGTGGCGCTGCGCTTACCCGCCTTACATCAACTGATTACGCTGCATAAACCCTTCCCCACCCAGCTGACGCATCTGACGCATAATCCACGCCTGACGGCTTCGCACGTACCCTGACGGGGCACCGGCTTTAAAGCGGATAGGGTTAGGTAACACCGCGGCCAATAACGCCGCTTCAGACATACTCAACCGGCTGGCCGGTTTATTAAAATAGCGTTGTGCAGCCGCTTCCACGCCAAATACCCCATCGCCAAACTCAGCGATATTCAGGTAGACGGTCAGAATGCGCTTTTTACTCCAGACCGTTTCCATGCCCAGCGTCAGCCCCGCTTCCAGCCCTTTTCGTACCCAGCTACGGCCGTCCCACAAAAACAGATTCTTTGCCGTCTGCTGTGACAGGGTTGATGCACCGCGCACGCGGTTTTCGTGGCGTTCATTATGGGCCAGAGCCTTCTCTATGGCCGCGACGTCGAACCCCCAGTGTTCCGGGAATTTCTGATCCTCCGCCGCAATCACGGCCAGCCCCATAAAGGGCGAGATGACGTCCATGCTCACCCAATCAGAATGCGCGACATAGCTGAAATCACCGCTGAACCATGCACCGAGCTGACGCTCAACCATCACGGCAGAAAATGGCACGGGCAGAATGCTGAACAGGGCGAGTCCCCCGCCCCAGAAGACCGCCAGCACAAGAACGATGCGCAACAGGGTGCGCTTCACCCATGCGCCAGCACCGGATGGACGACTCATTCAGCCAGCACCAGCACTCTGGCCACCAGCTTCTCAATACCCGTGGCCGCTTCTGCAATATTCTGCGCCAGCATATACGCAGGCGTGGTGACGATCTTATTGTCTTCGTCCACCACAATGTCATCCACCGGACAAGGCACGTGCTCGCCGCCCATATCTTCAATGACTTCCGCGGTATCAATATCCGTCCCGATGGTCAGGCGCAGCGGGAAATCAAAAATGTTAGGCAGCATGGCGGGGGCGATGCAGATAAAGCCCAGCGGTTTTCCCGCCGCGTGCATAGCCTGCGACAGCGTTTTTAGATGCGGATCGATCTGACACTCCGCCCCCTGGGTGGCAAACGTACTGAGATTTTTGGCCGCGCCAAACCCGCCTGGCACAATTAGCGCATCAAGCTCTGTGGCGTCTGCCTGAATAAGAGGGTGAATATTTCCGCGGGCAATACGCGCGGCTTCAACCAGTACGTTACGGGTTTCCGCCATTGACTCACCCGTGAAATGGTTAATCACATCCGCCTGATTTTTGTCCGGCGCAAAACAAATCACCTCTGCCCCCTGTTTTGCCAGGGCCAGCAGCGTGATGACGGCTTCATGTATTTCAGAGCCATCGTAAACACCGCATCCACTCAGCACGACACCAATCTTTTTCATCATGAGGATCCTTTTCTGCAACTTGCTGAAGCACATTAATAATTTTGATTAAAACGCTATGCTTCACACATTTCACTGATTCATGTAACAAACCATTTAAGATTTGCTATCTTATCTGCGTGCGGCCTAAATTTTTCAGGCGGCGCCGATTCGAAAAATACTTGAAAAAACAGGCGCAGCCACGATTTCCCTGGTGTTGGCGCAGTATTCGCGCACCCCGGTTAAGCCGGGGTCATTTTTTTCTGGTCTCGACCCAGGCTTTAAGCACCGCAACATCGTTTTGCCACTCTTGTTTCATCTCTTCAACCCAATCACCCACGTTATCTTCCCATGCAGGTAAATCAGGCGACTGAATCTGTTGACCCAGCTGTTGCAGGTGGCGCAGGCCGACCGAGCCGGCTGCGCCTTTGATTTTATGTCCTTCTTCTACGATGCCTTTCTGGTCGCGCGCAGTCAGGTTGGACTCCAGCACGCTCAGATATCCCGGCATCATTTTTTCGAACACCGCCAGACCGTCGGTAATCAGTTTCGGGCCAACCAGATCGATATACTGCTCCAGCATCGCGGTATCGAGTATCGTTTGGGCTTTTGCGCTATCAACAGACGTCATGGTGCTCTCCTCTTCATCATGGGTATCCCAGAACTTCTTGATCATAGCGGTCAGAGCAGGCACCGCCAGCGGCTTGCTGAGCACATCGTCCATACCGGCATCGAGATACTCTTTTTTATCTTTCAGTACGTTCGCCGTCAGCGCAACCAGCGGCGGCAGCTCATCGGCCGCGTACTGACGCGTCAGCTCACGGGAGATATCCAGCCCGGTCATATCCGGCAGTTGAATATCCAGCAGAACGAGGTCGTATTCACCCGGTTTAAACATCTCCAGCGCGGCTTTGCCCGTCATCGCGACATCCACGCTGTTGCCCAGTTTTTCCAGCACCGAGCGCGCCACAATCACGTTCAGCTCGATGTCTTCCACCAGCAGGACATGCAGCGCAGGCAGCGGCATATCGTCGTCTTCAAAGGTATCCTCAACCTCTTCCGCCACCGCCGGAGCATGCACCGTCAGGGTGAACGTTGAGCCTTTGCCCGGCTGACTGGCTACGGTGATATCCCCGCCCATGCTCTTCGCCAGCCGTTTCGACACCGCCAGGCCAATGCCCGTACCGGTAGCCGGTTTCCCGCCGTTGCTATCTTTCACCTGGTAGTACATGGCAAAGATTTTGTCCTGCTCCTCCTGCGGAATACCAATCCCGGAATCCTCCACCTCAAAGTGCAGCATGTCACCGTCGTCATAGCGGACACGCACGGCCACCTGCCCCTTCTGGGTAAATTTTACCGCGTTGCTGATCAGGTTCCACAGGATCTGACGCAGACGCGTACCGTCAGTCACCACTTTATGCGGCAGCGGCAGGGTTGGCTCCATGACAAAGCTCAGTCCCTTCTGCTGCGCCTGCAGGCCGGACAGGTTTTCCAGATCCGCAAGGAAGCTGGTGAAATCAACCGGCTGATTATCAAGCTGAACTTTTCGGCGCTCCATTTTATCCATATCAATAATATCGTTGAAGATATTCCCCAGCGTGACCGCCGAGACATGGATAGTTTTGAGGTATTTTTCCTGCTCCGCGGTCAGGTCGGTATCCAGCAGAATGCGGCTCAACCCGACGATACCATTCAGCGGGGTACGCAGTTCGTGGCTAATGGTAGAGATAAAGGTGGTCTTATCGCGGCTGGCACGCTCCAGGGCATCCTGATAGCGCTTACGCTCTGTAATATCGCGGCCAAAGCCCATCAGGCCGTGGCGTTTCCCCACGCGGTCATAGTAGGGAACCTTACGGATCTCAAAGCAGGCTTTGCGTCCGTCCGGATAATCCAGCCACTGTTCATAGGTCAGCGAGACATTGTGACGGAACACTTTTTCGTCCGTCTCCATAACCTTCGCGGCCGCCTCTTCAGAGTAAACGTCCTGTGGCTTCAGGTGGATAAGCTGCTTCTCGCTTTTCCCGGTGAGCAGCTCCATAGCGCGGTTACAGCCGGAAAACTCTTTATCTTCATTGCGGTAGAACACCAGATCCGGCGACGCGTCCAGGAACGAACGCAGGAAAGAGGATTGCTGTTCAAGCTGGATCTGCGTGACCTCACGCTCTTTCATTTCGATTTTCAGCTGCTCCAGCGTGGCCTGACGCTCGGCTTCCGCCTTCTCACGATCCGAAATCTCCTGATTGAGTTGCGCAATGTTGTCTTTGAGCTGAACGTTAAGCTTCAGGTCGCGCTCGCGCATCTCTTCCAGTTTATCGACCAGTTTTGACAAACGCTGACGGGACTCTTCCAGCTGTTCAACTACCACAGACAGGAAATAGACCGCCCAGGGAGTAATCAGCAAGCCAAAGAAGATAGAGCGGATGACGTCGATACTCTCGACCTGACCATGCAGAACCATGGTGACGGCCATTTGCACGACGATGGCCAGAACGACCAGCGCCAGCGCAAGCAGCATGGAGAAACGCACCAGCCCAAGCTTCATCATCAGGTCGACGTAATACTGGGCAAGCATTCGAATTTGCTTCATAGAGGATCCCTTCACGACTTTATCGCTCAATAATACTCAAATTCGCGGCGGGACGTTGAAGGTTGTGAGAAAAAGTGCGGGGTGAAACAGGAGATTAGCCTCGCTCCCGGGTAACCGGAAGCGAGGAGAGGTCAATCAGGAGCGTTTAAGCAACAGCCAGAGGCTGATCAGGAGGAAACTGGCGCTTGGCAACAGCGCGCCAATAATTGGCGGAATGCCATATACCAGCGTCAATGGACCGAAGATCTGATCGAGCACGTAGAACACAAAGCCGAAGCTGATACCGGTGACAACGCGCACTCCCATCGGCACACTGCGCAGCGGGCCGAAGATAAACGACAGCGCCATCAGCATCATCACCGCCACGGACATCGGTTGGAAGATTTTGCTCCACATGTTGAGCTGGTAACGTCCCGCATCCTGGCCGCTCGACTTCAGGTATTTCACATAGTTGTGTAAACCGCTGATGGAGAGCGCGTCAGGATCCAGCGCCACGACCCCGAGCTTATCGGGCGTGAGGTTGGTCTTCCACGTACCGGACACCGTCTGAGAACCGGTGATCTGTTTCGGATCTCTCAGGTCAGACTCATCAACCTGCGACAAACGCCACTGCTTATGTTCAGGGTCAAACTTCGCCGAAGAGGCGTGTTTAACTGACTGCAGGCGGCGCTGGTCATTGAAGGCGTAGATGCTCACACCGCCTAACTCATCATCGCCTTTTACGCGTTCGATGTAGACGAAGCTGTTGCCATCTTTCGCCCATAACCCTTGCTGAGTGGAAAGCAGAGAACCACCGTACATCGCCTGAGCGCGGTAGTTACGCGCCATCTGTTCACCCTGCGGCGCCACCCACTCACCGATCGCCATGGTCAACAGCACCAGCGGGATCGCGGTTTTCATTACCGACAACGCAACCTGCATACGGGTAAAACCCGATGCCTGCATAACAACCAGTTCACTGCGCTGCGCCAGCATCCCCAGCCCCAGCAGCGCACCCAACAGCGCCGCCATCGGGAAGAAGATCTGCACATCTTTCGGCACGCTGAGCAGGGTATACATTCCCGCGCCGAGCGCGTCATAACTTCCCTGCCCGGCTTTTTTCAGTTGGTCGACAAATTTGATAATGCCGGAGAGCGACACCAGCATGAACAACGTCATCATGATGGTGGTAAAAATGGTTTTACCGATATAGCGATCAAGAACGCCAAACGCCTGCATTAGATGGCTCCTTTACGCGAGAATCGGGCACGTATGCGGCGCACAGGCACCGTATCCCACAGGTTTAATCCCAGCGCCAGTAAGATATACAAGCTGTTCACGAACCATGTCCAGACCATAGGGTCCAGCTTACCCTTCGCGCCGTTGGAACGAATCGAGGTTTGGAGCAGGAAGTAGATCAGGTAAAGCAGCATCGCTGGCAGCATCGAGAGCACGCGTCCCTGACGCGGGTTCACCACGCTCAGCGGAACAACAATCAGCGCCATCATAAATACGGTAAATACGAGAGTAATACGCCAGTGGAACTCCGCACGCGCTCTGTTGGTATCGGTATTCCACAGGGTACGCATATCCATCTGCTCGGTATCGGTTGGATCGAGCGCCACCGTCTGATGGCCGATGATGGCCTGATAGTTCTGGAAATCCGTAATACGGAAGTCACGCAGCATCGCGGTCCCTTCGAAACGGGTACCTTTGTCCAGCGTCACGATCTGCGAACCGTCTTTGCGCTGAGCAAGTTGCCCGGAGTCGGCAATGACCACTGACGGACGCGCGTTACCTTTCGTACGCAGCTGCGCCAGGAAGACGTCGTTAAACTTGCTGCCGTCAACGCTCTCAATAAAGAGCACGGAGTTCCCGTCGGTGGCTTGCTGGAATTGCCCCTGGGCTAACGCCGCCATGCCGGGGTTGGCTTTCGCTTCGGCCAGCACTTCGTCCTGATGACGGGAAGACAAGGGGCCCGCCCACATCACATTCACCGCCGCAACAATTCCCGTGAACAGCGCCAGTATCATGGCCGCTTTCACCAGTACCGCTTTGCTCAGGCCACAGGCATGCATCACCGTGATTTCACTCTCGGTGTAGAGCTTCCCAAGGGTCATGAGCAGACCAAGGAAAAGACTTAGCGGCAGGATAAGCTGCGCCATTTCCGGGATCCCTAAACCAAGCAGGGAAAGCACCAGATTCGTTGGAATTTCGCCGTCAACAGCCGCACCGAGGATCTTAACCAGCTTCTGACAGAAAAAAATCAGCAGCAGGATGAAGAGGATCGCCAGCTGGCTTTTGAGCGTCTCCCGCACCAGATATCTTATGATTATCACTTTAAATACGCCCGTAAAAACCCGTCTCTTTGCAGGAATTTCGCTTGTTTCATGGCTTAAACGTCATTTATTCTCTTGAGTCGTCGAAATCATCGCTAAGATTAAAACATCCGGCGGATTCACGCTTCAGGACTTTTTCTGACGTGTCGAAACCGTAGTAACGTAAGATTAACACGAAGTCACCACAACAGCGGACATGAGTTACGAAAGGTTTCAATTCTATCCGTAGCCCCCGCCGTTGTCTTTAAGATTCAGGAGCGTAGTGCATGGAGTTCAGTGTAAAAAGCGGTAGCCCGGAGAAACAGCGGAGTGCCTGCATCGTTGTGGGCGTCTTTGAACCGCGCCGACTCTCCCCGATCGCCGAACAACTCGATAAAATCAGTGACGGCTATATTAGCGCCCTGCTGCGCCGTGGCGAACTGGAAGGCAAACCTGGGCAGACGCTGTTACTGCATCATGTTCCGAACGTCCTGTCCGAACGCATTCTGCTGATTGGCTGCGGCAAAGAACGCGAGCTGGATGAGCGTCAGTATAAGCAGGTGATTCAGAAAACGATTAATACGCTGAATGACACCGGTTCAATGGAAGCCGTCTGTTTCCTGACGGAGCTGCACGTCAAAGGGCGTAACACCTACTGGAAAGTCCGTCAGGCGGTCGAAACGGCAAAAGAGAGCCTGTACAGCTTCGATCAACTGAAGACCAATAAAAGCGAGCCGCGTCGCCCGCTGCGTAAAATGGTCTTTAACGTGCCAACCCGCCGCGAACTGACCAGCGGCGAGCGCGCCATTCAGCACGGTCTGGCCATTGCTGCCGGCATTAAAGCGGCCAAAGACCTCGGCAACATGCCGCCGAACATCTGTAACGCCGCGTACCTGGCCTCTCAGGCGCGTCAGCTGGCCGATGCCTACAGCAAGAATGTCATTACCCGCGTCATTGGCGAACAGCAGATGAAAGAGCTGGGAATGCACTCTTATCTGGCGGTGGGTAACGGCTCGCAGAATGAGTCGCTGATGTCGGTCATTGAGTACAAGGGCAATCCGTCCGAAGATGCGCGCCCTATCGTGCTCGTCGGTAAAGGCCTGACCTTCGACTCCGGCGGTATCTCCATCAAGCCGGCCGAAGGCATGGATGAGATGAAGTACGACATGTGCGGCGCGGCGGCGGTGTATGGCGTGATGCGCATGGTGGCGGAGCTTCAATTGCCTGTTAACGTTATTGGCGTACTGGCGGGCTGCGAAAACATGCCTGGCGGTCGTGCCTATCGTCCGGGTGACGTCCTGACCACCATGTCCGGACAGACGGTTGAAGTGCTGAACACCGACGCCGAAGGCCGTCTGGTGCTGTGTGACGTGCTGACCTATGTGGAACGCTTCGAGCCGGAAGCGGTGATTGACGTCGCTACGCTCACCGGCGCCTGTGTGATTGCGCTGGGCCATCACATCACCGGTCTGATGTCGAACCACAATCCTCTGGCGCATGAGCTTATTAGTGCCTCGGAGCAGGCCGGCGACCGCGCATGGCGTCTGCCGCTGGGTGATGAGTATCAGGATCAGCTGGAGTCTAACTTCGCGGACATGGCGAACATCGGCGGACGTCCTGGTGGTGCTATCACTGCAGGCTGTTTCCTGGCACGCTTTACCCGCAAGTACAACTGGGCGCACCTGGATATCGCGGGCACCGCATGGCGCTCCGGTAAGGCCAAAGGCGCAACCGGTCGTCCGGTGGCGTTACTGTCGCAGTTCCTGCTGAACCGCGCGGGTTTTAACGGCGACGAGTAAGTCATCACGGCAGCAAACTGTAGGCCGGGTAAGCGTAGCGCCACCCGGCTTTGCCTTTGAATCCAAAACAAGAACCCCCATATATGAAGAATGCAACGTTCTACCTTCTGGACAACGACACCCATCAGGATGGCCTGAGCGCCGTCGAACAGCTGGTGTGTGAAATTGCCGCAGAACGTTGGCGCGCAGGTAAACGTGTGCTGATTGCCTGTGAAGATGAACAGCAGGCGATTCGACTTGATGAAGCGCTGTGGGCGCGCCCGCCGGAGAGCTTTGTACCGCATAACCTGTCAGGCGAAGGCCCACGCGGCGGCGCACCGGTTGAAATTGCCTGGCCGCAAAAGCGCAGCAGCAGCGCGCGCGATATTCTGATTAGCCTGCGGATAGATTTTGCAGATTTTGCCACCGCTTTCACAGAAGTGGTAGACTTTGTCCCTTACGAAGAATCTTTGAAACAACTGGCGCGCGAACGCTATAAAGCGTACCGCCTGGCTGGTTTTAACCTGAATACGGCAACCTGGAAATAATGGAAAAGACATATAACCCACGCGATATCGAACAGCCGCTTTACGAGCACTGGGAACAGCAGGGCTATTTCAAGCCTAACGGCGACGAAAGCAAAGAGTCCTTCTGCATCATGATCCCGCCGCCGAACGTCACCGGCAGTTTGCATATGGGTCATGCTTTCCAGCAGACCATCATGGACACCATGATCCGCTACCAGCGTATGCAGGGTAAAAACACCCTGTGGCAGGCGGGGACTGACCACGCGGGTATCGCGACCCAGATGGTGGTTGAGCGTAAAATTGCCGCTGAAGAAGGGAAAACTCGCCACGACTACGGTCGCGACGCCTTCATCGACAAAATCTGGCAGTGGAAAGCAGAATCTGGCGGCACCATTACCCGTCAGATGCGCCGTCTCGGAAACTCCGTTGACTGGGAGCGCGAGCGTTTCACCATGGACGAAGGCTTGTCCAACGCCGTGAAAGAAGTTTTCGTCCGTCTCTACAAAGAAGACCTGATTTACCGTGGCAAACGCCTGGTAAACTGGGACCCGAAACTGCGCACCGCCATCTCTGACCTGGAAGTGGAAAACCGCGAGTCCAAGGGCTCCATGTGGCACATCCGCTATCCGCTTGCCGACGGCGCTAAAACCGCAGACGGTAAAGATTACCTGGTGGTCGCGACCACCCGTCCGGAAACCCTGCTGGGCGATACCGGCGTGGCCGTTAACCCGGAAGATCCGCGTTATAAAGATCTGATCGGTAAATTCGTAGTGCTGCCGCTGGTGAACCGCCGTATTCCGATTGTGGGCGACGAACACGCCGATATGGAAAAAGGCACTGGCTGCGTGAAAATCACCCCGGCGCACGACTTCAACGACTACGAAGTGGGCCGTCGTCACGCCCTGCCGATGATCAACATTCTGACCTTCGACGGTGATATCCGTGAAAGCGCAGAAGTGTATGACACCAAAGGCAACGAATCTGACGTTTACTCAAGCGACATTCCGGCTGAGTTCCAGAAGCTGGAACGTTTTGCGGCGCGTAAAGCGATCGTGGCTGCCGTTGACGCGCTCGGCCTGCTGGAAGAAATCAAACCTCACGATCTGACCGTGCCGTACGGCGACCGTGGCGGCGTGGTTATCGAGCCAATGCTGACCGATCAGTGGTACGTGCGTGCCGACGTGCTGGCGAAACCGGCTGTTGAAGCGGTTGAGAACGGCAGCATCCAGTTCGTGCCGAAGCAGTACGAAAACATGTACTTCTCCTGGATGCGTGACATTCAGGACTGGTGTATCTCCCGCCAGCTGTGGTGGGGTCACCGTATCCCGGCGTGGTACGACAACGAAGGCAACGTCTACGTAGGACGTAGCGAAGATGAAGTGCGTCAGGAAAACAACCTGAGTGCAGATGTTGCCCTGCGCCAGGACGAAGACGTGCTGGATACCTGGTTCTCCTCCGCGCTGTGGACCTTCTCCACACTCGGCTGGCCGGAGAACACCGACGCGCTGCGTCAGTTCCACCCAACCAGCGTGATGGTGTCCGGCTTCGACATCATCTTCTTCTGGATTGCCCGCATGATCATGATGACCATGCACTTCATCAAAGACGAAGACGGCAAGCCGCAGGTTCCGTTCCATACCGTCTATATGACCGGTCTTATCCGTGATGATGAAGGCCAGAAGATGTCCAAGTCCAAGGGTAACGTCATTGACCCACTGGATATGGTTGACGGTATCTCTCTGGAAGAGCTGCTGGAAAAACGCACCGGCAACATGATGCAGCCGCAGCTGGCAGAGAAAATCCGCAAGCGTACCGAGAAGCAGTTCCCGAACGGGATTGAGGCTCACGGTACCGACGCCCTGCGTTTCACCCTGGCGGCGCTGGCCTCTACCGGTCGCGACATCAACTGGGACATGAAGCGTCTGGAAGGTTACCGTAACTTCTGTAACAAGCTGTGGAACGCCAGCCGCTTCGTGCTGATGAACACCGAAGATCAGGATTGCGGCTTCAACGGCGGCGAGATGACCCTGTCTCTGGCAGACCGCTGGATCCTGGCGGAATTCAACCAGACGGTGAAAGCGTTCCGCGAGGCGCTGGACAGCTACCGCTTCGATATCGCGGCGGGCATTCTGTACGAATTCACCTGGAACCAGTTCTGTGACTGGTACCTGGAACTGGCGAAGCCGGTCATGAACGGCGGCACTGAGGCTGAACTGCGCGGTACGCGTAATACGCTGATTACCGTCCTGGAAGGTCTGCTGCGCCTGGCGCATCCGGTCATTCCATTCATCACCGAAACCATCTGGCAGCGCGTGAAGGTGATTGCAGGCATCAATGCCGACACCATCATGCTGCAGCCGTTCCCGGAATTCGATGCGGCGAAAGTTGATGACGCGGCATCTGCAGATACCGAGTGGCTGAAGCAGGCGATCGTAGCGGTACGTAACATCCGTGCTGAAATGAACATCGCGCCGGGCAAACCACTGGAGCTGCTGCTGCGCGGCTGCAGCGAGGCGGCGGTTCGTCGTGTCAACGAGAACAACACCTTCCTGAAAACCATGGCGCGCCTGGAAAGCATCACCGTGCTGCCTGCTGATGACAAAGGTCCGGTCTCCGTGACCAAAATCATCGACGGCGCCGAGCTGCTGATCCCGATGGCAGGTCTTATCGACAAAGATGCTGAGCTGGCGCGTCTGGCGAAAGAAGTGGCGAAAGTGGACGTGGAAATCGGCAAGATCGAAAGCAAACTGGCGAACGAAGGCTTTGTTGCCCGTGCGCCGGAAGCGGTCATCGCGAAAGAGCGTGAGCGTCTGGTGGCTTTCGCCGATGCGAAGACCAAGCTGATTGAGCAGCAGGCGGTTATCGCAGCCCTGTAATGCTATTACCCCTTACGCTTCAGGGCGTAAGGGGTATCCTTCCTGAAAACTCCTCGCTTGCACTCCCCTTTCCGCGGTGCTATTAACAGCAAATGTGTGTCAATTTTTGTAATGAGTAATGCTATGAGCGTGATCACTCCCGTCGCGACGACGATGCGTCGGATCGCTGTGCAGGACAACCCGGCTATCGCCGCCGTCATCCGCACGGTCTCTGCCGAATATGGCCTGACGGCTGATAAAGGCTACACGGTTGCCGACCCGAATCTGGACGAACTGTTTCAGCTGTACAGCCAGCCGGGGCATGCTTACTGGGTCATCGAGCAGAACGGCCAGGTCGTCGGCGGCGGCGGCGTAGCGCCCCTCAGCTGCAGCGAGCCGGATATCTGCGAACTGCAAAAAATGTATTTTCTGCCGTCCGTTCGCGGGCAAGGCCTGGCGAAAAAGCTGGCGCTGCTTGCCCTGGACCACGCGCGCAAACAGGGTTTTACCCGCTGTTACCTCGAAACAACCGCCTTCCTCAAAGAGGCCATCGGCCTGTATGAACATCTGGGCTTTGAGCATATTGATGCACCGCTGGGCTGCACCGGGCACGTCGATTGCGAAGTCAGAATGTTGAAAACGCTGTAAACATTTTTGCTGCCCTCTTCTGTTAAGCGGTGGTTAACTGAATGCTCTACACTCTCAGTTCACACCACAACGGGGGAAACACGATGTCGAAGATAAAAAGCTACGCCGCACCGCAGGCGGGTGCAGAACTTGAACTGTACGAGTACGATGCAGGCGTTCTAAAAGCAGAAGACGTCGAGGTACAGGTTGATTACTGCGGGATCTGCCACTCGGATCTCTCGATGATCGACAATGAATGGGGCTTTTCAAGCTATCCACTGGTTGCCGGTCACGAAGTCATTGGCCGTGTTGTCGCGCTCGGTAGCGCTGCGCAGGACAAAGGGCTGAAAGTCGGCCAGCGCGTGGGCATTGGCTGGACAGCACGCAGCTGTGGCCACTGCGACGCCTGTATCAGCGGCAACCAGATCAACTGCCTCGAAGGCGCTGTTCCCACCATTCTGAATAAAGGCGGTTTTGCCGATAAGCTGCGCGCCGACTGGCAATGGGTCATTCCGCTGCCGGACAGCATTGATATTGAATCCGCCGGTCCGCTACTGTGCGGCGGTATTACCGTCTTCAAACCGCTTCTGATGCACCATATCACCGCCACCAGCCGCGTGGGCGTCATCGGTATTGGCGGCCTCGGGCATATCGCCATCAAACTGCTGCACGCGATGGGTTGCGAAGTGACGGCATTCAGCTCGAACCCGGCGAAAGAACAGGAAGTGCTGGCGATGGGGGCGGATAAAGTCGTCAACAGCCGCGATCCAGACGCGCTGAACGCCCTGGCGGGTCAGTTTGATCTGATCATCAACACTGTGAACGTGGATCTTAACTGGCAGCCGTATTTTGAAGCCCTGGCCTACGGCGGTAACTTCCACACTGTGGGTGCGGTGATGAAGCCGCTGCCGGTTCCGGCGTTTACCCTGATCGGCGGGGATCGCAGCGTATCCGGCTCTGCGACCGGTACGCCGTACGAGTTGCGCAAACTGATGAAGTTCGCCGGGCGCACCAAAGTGGCACCAACTACCGAACTGTACCCGATGTCGAAAATCAATGAAGCCATCCAGCACGTGCGCGACGGCAAAGCCCGTTATCGCGTGGTGTTGAAAGCGGATTTTTGATGTGACAGTGCCGGGTGGCGGCTTCGCCTTACCCGGCCAGGGTTCGTTTTTGTAGGCCCGGTAAGCGCAGCGCCACCGGTCTTTTTCGACTACCGCACCAGTGCCGCAAAGACTTCCGCGACAGCCACCGCCCCCGGATCCATTACGCCATCCAGATTCTCTTTATTCACGTACGACGAACGTCCCGCACCTGCTTTCACCATTTTCGCCGTTGCCTCCGCCCCCTGCTGCGCCGCCTGCGCCGCAGCCTGAAGATCTTTTTTCTGTAAAGCCTCCAGCGCCGGTTGCAGCGCGTCGATCAGCGTGCGATCGCCGAGATCCGCCCCGCCATACTGCTTCATCTGCGCCAGCCCGCTGAGCAATGCCTCCGGGAGCGATTGTCCGTCATGCAGCTTTTGCCCGGCCGCGGTGAAGAAGATCGACATTAATACGCCGCTCGATCCGCCCATTACCGTGGCCAGCCGCTCGCCAGCCAGTAACAGTAGCGTAGAGACATCGTTAAGCGGGAGGGTATTCTCCTCCAGACGCTGCGCAATATCCCGCGCACCTTGCGCAAAGGTGGAGCCGGTATCGCCATCTCCCACTTTCGCATCCAGCGCGTTGAGGCGGTTTTCCAGCTGGATCAGCGTTTTTGTCACTGAGGAGACACACTCTCCCACCTGCGGATTGTCCGATGGGGTATATTCCACGCGGTCATGAATGGCACTGTGCTCAACGGTGCGCAAGGGCGCAAACGCCACGGGTTTCTGCCAGCCCAGCGTTTCGACGTCGGCATGAATCGCCTTTTCGAAGAAATCGTTAAGCTTCAGCAGCGTCAGCGAAAAGCCCTTCATATCCAGGGCGCTTACCAATGGCGCGGGACCTATCAGGTACGCGATCTCTTCTTTCAGCGCCGAGTGCGCCAGCTCTTTCGTCAGCAGCGCCATCTCCAGCGCCGATACGCCGCCGAGGTTGTTAATCAGTACCGCAAAGCGCCCCTCACCCGCCTCTGTTTTCAGTGGCGTGACCAGCGTGTCGATAATGGCTTTGCTGTTTTGGGTATCCACCACGGACGCCCCGGGCTCGCCGTGAATGCCCAGACCCAGCTCGACGTGGCCCTGCTTAATGCGCCCCTCTTCCTCCTCGCTGCCGGGCAGGTTACAGGTTTGCATTGCAACGCCCAGGCTCCAGAGGTTATCGCAGGCCTGTTGCGCGATCTCCCGCACTTCACTCAGCGATTTTCCGAGCTCCGCCGCATAGCCCGCAATCTTATGCACCAGCGCGGTGCCGGCAATACCGCGCGGTTGCTTGTTATCCGGCAGCGCGATGTCATCCGCTACAATCACCATCTCCACCTTCAGACCGTAACGTTTGGCCTTTTCCGCCGCGAGGCCGAAGTTCAGACGGTCGCCGGTGTAGTTTTTGACGATCAACAGACAGCCGCGATCGCCGGTTACGGCGACGATGGCATTGAGTACCGCATCCACGCTCGGCGAGGCAAACAGATCGCCACACACCGCCGCCGTCAGCATGCCTTTGCCAACAAATCCGGCATGCGCGGGTTCGTGTCCTGAGCCGCCACCGGAGATCACCGCCACGCGGCTTTTGTCCCAGTCGCCGCGCGCGACAATCCTGATGGCCGGATCGATATCAAGCTTGACGAGATTTGCATGGGGCGCAGAAAGCAGTATGCCTTCAATGGCATCGTTGACCAGCTGTTTGCGGTCGTTAAAGAAGAATCTGGACATAGTTTCCCACTATTTTGTGAACCGTATGCAAAAGCATAGTCCGCGCTGGATAATGCGCCGCAAACTCAGGAATTTACTCATCCCTTTTGCCGTCAGGTTGCCTATACTCCACCCAGGACTACGAGAGGAAGCGCATCATGAGTACACCATTGTTAATTGCCCGGACGCTGGAAAAAGAGCTGTATTTACTGCCCGCCATGACGAACCGCCACGGCCTGATCACCGGCGCCACCGGGACGGGGAAAACCGTGACCCTGCAAAAGCTGGCGGAGTCGCTTTCAGAGATCGGCGTACCGGTGTTTATGGCTGACGTGAAAGGCGATTTAACCGGTGTGGCTCAGGAGGGTACCGCCTCAGAAAAACTGCTCGAACGACTGAAGAATATTGGCATTACGAACTGGACGCCACACGGCAACCCGGTGGTCGTGTGGGATATTTTCGGTGAGAAAGGCCACCCGGTGCGCGCCACCGTCTCCGATCTCGGCCCGCTGCTGCTCGCCCGCCTGCTGAACCTTAACGACGTCCAGTCCGGGGTGCTGAATATTATCTTCCGCATTGCCGATGACCAGGGTCTGCTGCTGCTTGATTTTAAAGATCTGCGGGCCATTACTCAGTACATTGGCGATAACGCGAAATCCTTCCAGAACCAGTATGGCAATATCAGCAGCGCGTCGGTAGGGGCTATTCAGCGCGGGTTACTGACGCTTGAGCAACAGGGGGCTGAGCATTTCTTCGGCGAGCCTATGCTGGATATCAAAGACTGGATGCGCACCGACAGTAACGGCAAAGGCATTATCAATATCCTCAGTGCCGAGAAGCTCTACCAGATGCCGAAGCTTTACGCCGCCAGCCTGCTGTGGATGCTCTCCGAGCTTTACGAACAACTGCCCGAAGCAGGCGATCTGGAAAAACCAAAGCTGGTGTTCTTCTTCGACGAAGCGCACCTGCTGTTCAACGATGCGCCGCAGATATTGTTGGACAAGATTGAACAGGTCATTCGCCTGATCCGCTCTAAAGGCGTCGGCGTCTGGTTTGTTTCGCAAAACCCGTCGGATATCCCGGATAACGTGCTTGGCCAGCTTGGTAACCGCGTTCAGCACGCCCTGCGCGCCTTTACGCCGAAAGATCAGAAAGCGGTGAAAGCCGCTGCGCAAACCATGCGCGCCAATCCGGCCTTTGATACCGAAGCCGCAATTCAGGCGTTAGGCACCGGTGAAGCGCTGATCTCATTCCTGGATGCGAAGGGCAGCCCGTCCGTGGTGGAACGCGCGATGGTGATCGCCCCCTGTTCGCGGATGGGACCGGTGACGGACGATGAACGCAATGGCCTGATTAACCACTCCCCGGTGTACGGGAAGTATGAAGACGAGGTGGATCGGGAATCCGCGTTTGAGATGCTGCAAAAAGGGGTCCAGGCGACAACGGAATCGCAGGATGCCCCTGCCGCTAAAGGGCAGTCGGTGACGGTGGATGACGGTATTCTCGGTGGACTCAAAGATATCCTGTTTGGCAGCACCGGGCCGCGCGGCGGTAAGCGCGACGGCGTGGTACAAACCATGGCGAAGAGCGCGGCGCGGCAGGTGACTAATCAGATAGTGCGCGGCATGCTGGGGAGCCTCTTAGGCGGCCGTCGCCGGTAGACGGGGAACCCACGGACGCCCCAGAGCCGAACCCTGCACGCCGTTTTCCTGAAGATAGCGGTCAATTTCCACCATCCCCGTCCAGCGGTTCTCGCACCACAAGGGTGCAAGAAGCGTTGGACGGCGGGCGCTGGCAGAGATGCGATGGTAGACAATCTCCGGCGGCGTGTGACGAATCATCTCCCCCGCCGTCACCGTATAGGCGTCAAGTTCGATACCGTTCAAACGCCCGGCTTCCCAGGCTTTGGCCATAATGCTGCCCTTCACGATATGCAGCGGATGCAGCTTGATACCGTCCACGCCGGTCTCCACCACTTTTTCCAGCGTCTCCAGGCCGTGCCGCTGCCCTTCACCAGGCAACCCGACAATCAGATGCGAGCAGACTTTCAACCCGCGCTCACGGGCAAGACGGGTAGTGCGCTGGTAGCAGGCGAAATCATGACCACGGTTGATGCGGTGCAGGGTTTTATCGTGCGCGGTCTGTAGGCCCAGCTCCAGCCAAACCTCGTAGCCTTGATCGTTATACTCGCTGAGCAGATCCAGCACCGCATCCGGTACGCAGTCCGGGCGCGTACCCACGCAGAGCCCGACAATACTGGCCTGGCTGACAGCCTGCTGATACATGTCGCGCAGTACCTGGACTTCCGCCCATGTGCTGGTATAGGCCTGAAAATAGGCCAGATAGCGTCTGGCACGGTTTACCAGACTCGCCTGATGCGAAAGCTGTTCGGCAATAGAGCGATGCTGCTGGGCCTCGTCTGCAAATGACGCAACGTTACAGAACGTGCAGCCCCCGCGCCCGATTGTCCCGTCCCGGTTTGGGCAGCTAAACCCGCCATGCAGCGTCAGCTTGTGAACCTTTTGCCCGTACCGCTGCAAAAGATCCCCACCAAACATATTGACTAATTTCTGTAACTGCATAATCTGATAGACCGTCCCGGAGAAAGGGGACAAGCCTGCCACTTTTAGCCTCTGTCGGCGATGACCTGGATCAATCGCCCTGGACGGCTTTTATCTATATGAATAACTACTCAGGATTACTGCAATTTCATTCACGCCAGCCGTGATTACTTTTCCTTATGTTCTGATTGTTTTTTTCATTTATAGCGCCACCTCTGAAAAACAGTGACTTTATGCGGGTTTAACCCTCGCAGCAGCGTAATATTCTGTTAAAAACCCGCTATTCAGCATGCTGCATTGATAATACCGCTTTCAGATAGTGAGTCAGATCACACTCCGTTACGCCCTGCCAGGGCATTCATTCAATGTAAAATTAGTTAAATTACTTTTAATTACAATCAGATAACTTACCTTTAGCACATTTTTGTATAAATAAGATTGCCATTTGACCTGTGTACCAATTCCCGATAAGTTGGAAATCCGCTGGAAGCTTTCTGGATGAGCGGCCTGCTCATCATATTTATGCAGTAATTGAGATTCCCTCTGAAGCAAGTCCTCAAACTTGTTTACCTGCGCGAAAGGATGAAAAAGAGGGCGAATGCGAGGTCCGCGTATGAAACGCAAACCCCGTCGCCATGCTCTTTCTGCGCCTGTGCGCCACGGTTACGTTCAGAGAGAAGCCCGACGAGCCTGGGGAGGTTCACTGATATGTTGTACGATAAATCCCTTGAGAAGGATAACTGTGGTTTCGGCCTGATCGCCCACATAGAAGGCGAACCTAGCCACAAGGTAGTGCGTACTGCTATTCACGCACTGGCCCGAATGCAGCACCGTGGCGCCATCCTTGCCGATGGTAAAACCGGCGACGGTTGCGGCCTGCTGCTGCAAAAACCCGATCGTTTCTTCCGCATCGTGGCGGAAGAGCGCGGCTGGCGTTTAGCCAAAAACTACGCTGTCGGTATGCTGTTCCTGAACCAGGATCCTGAAAAAGCTGCCGCTTCGCGCCACATCGTCGAAGAAGAACTTCAGCGTGAAACCCTGTCTATTGTCGGCTGGCGCAATGTGCCAACCAACGAAGGGGTGCTCGGTGAAATCGCCCTCTCCTCGCTGCCTCGTATAGAACAGATTTTTGTCAATGCCCCTGCGGGCTGGCGTCCACGTGATATGGAACGCCGTCTGTTTATCGCCCGTCGCCGCATTGAAAAACGTCTCCAGGACGATAAAGAGTTCTACGTCTGTAGCCTCTCGAACCTGGTAAATATCTATAAAGGTCTGTGTATGCCGGCTGACCTGCCGCGCTTCTACCTGGACCTGGCGGACCTGCGTCTGGAATCGGCCATTTGCCTGTTCCACCAGCGCTTCTCCACCAACACCGTACCTCGCTGGCCGCTGGCGCAGCCGTTCCGTTATCTGGCGCACAACGGCGAGATCAACACCATTACCGGTAACCGCCAGTGGGCCCGTGCCCGTACCTATAAGTTCCAGACGCCACTGATCCCTGACCTGCACGATGCCGCGCCGTTCGTGAACGAAACCGGCTCCGACTCCAGCTCGATGGATAACATGCTGGAACTGCTGCTGGCGGGCGGGATGGATATCGTGCGCGCCATGCGTCTGCTCGTGCCACCGGCCTGGCAGAACAACCCGGATATGGATCCAGAGCTGCGTGCGTTCTTCGACTTTAACTCCATGCACATGGAGCCGTGGGACGGCCCGGCGGGCATCGTGATGTCCGACGGTCGTTTTGCCGCCTGTAACCTGGACCGTAACGGTCTGCGTCCGGCGCGCTACGTCATCACCAAAGATAAGCTCATCACCTGTGCCTCTGAAGTCGGTATCTGGGATTACCAGCCTGACGAAGTGGTTGAGAAAGGCCGCGTCGGTCCTGGCGAACTGATGGTTATCGACACTCGCGTTGGGCGCATTCTGCATTCCGCCGAAACCGATAACGACCTGAAAAGCCGCCATCCGTACAAAGATTGGATGGAGAAAAACGTGCGTCGTCTGGTGCCGTTTGAAGATCTGTCGGACGAAGAGGTGGGCAGCCGCGAACTGGACGACGATATCCTCGCCAGCTATCAGAAGCAGTTTAACTACAGTGCGGAAGAGCTGGACTCGGTTATCCGCGTGCTCGGTGAAAACGGCCAGGAAGCGGTCGGCTCGATGGGTGACGATACCCCGTTTGCCGTGCTCTCCAGCCAGCCGCGTATCATTTATGACTACTTCCGTCAGCAGTTCGCGCAGGTCACCAACCCGCCAATCGACCCGCTGCGTGAAGCACACGTGATGTCGCTGGCCACCAGTATTGGTCGTGAGATGAACGTCTTCTGCGAGGCCGAAGGCCAGGCGCACCGTCTGACCTTTAAATCGCCGATCCTGCTGTATTCCGATTTCAAACAGCTCACCACCATGAAAGAGGAGCACTACCGCGCTGACACGCTCGATATTACCTTCGACGTGAACGACGCGAGCCTCGAAGAGACGGTGAATGCGCTGTGTGACAAAGCCGAACAGATGGTACGTAACGGTACCGTTCTGCTGGTGCTGTCCGACCGAAATATCGCGAAAAACCGTCTGCCGGTGCCTGCGCCAATGGCGGTGGGTGCTATCCAGACGCGTCTGGTCGATAAGAGCCTGCGCTGCGACGCCAACATCATTGTTGAAACCGCCAGCGCTCGCGACCCGCACCACTTTGCCGTGCTGTTAGGTTTTGGTGCGACGGCAATCTACCCGTATCTGGCCTACGAAACGCTGGCCCGTCTGGTGGATACCCGCGCGATCGACAAAGACTATCGTACAGTGATGCTGAACTACCGTAACGGCATCAATAAAGGTCTGTACAAAATCATGTCCAAAATGGGCATCTCGACCATTGCCTCCTACCGTTGTTCGAAGCTGTTTGAAGCGGTCGGTCTGCATAACGACGTGGCAAACCTCTGCTTCCAGGGCGTCGTCAGCCGTATCGGCGGAGCCGGATTTGCTGACTTCCAGCAGGATCTGGTGAACCTGTCGAAACGCGCCTGGCTGGCACGTAAGCCGCTGGATCAGGGCGGTCTGCTGAAATACGTTCACGGCGGCGAGTATCATGCCTATAACCCGGACGTGGTGCGCACGCTGCAGCAGGCGGTGCAGAGCGGCGAATACAGTGATTACAAGCAGTACGCTGAACTGGTGAACAACCGTCCGGCGGCGACGCTGCGTGACCTGCTGGCCCTCAATCCGGGTGATGAAGCGGTCAGCATTGACGAGGTTGAGCCAGCATCTGAACTGTTCAAACGCTTTGATACCGCGGCGATGTCCATCGGCGCGCTGAGCCCGGAAGCCCACGAAGCGCTGGCGGAAGCCATGAACAGCATCGGCGGCAATTCTAACTCCGGTGAAGGCGGTGAAGATCCGGCGCGTTACGGCACCAACAAAGTGTCCCGTATCAAGCAGGTGGCCTCCGGCCGCTTCGGCGTCACGCCAGCGTACCTGGTCAACGCCGATGTCATTCAGATTAAAGTCGCTCAGGGTGCAAAACCGGGCGAAGGCGGTCAGTTGCCGGGTGATAAAGTTACCCCGTACATCGCCAAACTGCGCTACTCCGTGCCGGGCGTGACGCTGATCTCCCCGCCGCCGCACCACGATATTTACTCTATCGAGGATCTGGCGCAGCTGATTTTCGACCTGAAACAGGTCAACCCGAAAGCGATGATCTCCGTGAAGCTGGTTTCCGAACCGGGCGTTGGCACCATCGCCACCGGCGTGGCGAAAGCTTATGCGGATCTCATCACCATCGCCGGTTACGACGGTGGTACCGGTGCAAGCCCGCTCTCCTCCGTGAAATATGCGGGTTGCCCGTGGGAACTGGGTCTGGTGGAAACCCAGCAGGCGCTGGTGGCTAACGGTCTGCGTCACAAGATCCGTCTGCAGGTGGACGGTGGCCTGAAAACCGGCCTAGACATCATCAAAGCGGCGATTCTGGGTGCGGAAAGCTTTGGTTTCGGTACCGGCCCAATGGTTGCGCTTGGCTGTAAATACCTGCGTATTTGCCACCTGAACAACTGCGCAACCGGTGTTGCAACCCAGGACGAGAAGCTGCGTAAGAACCACTACCACGGCCTGCCGTTCAAAGTGACTAACTACTTTGACTTCATCGCCCGTGAAACCCGCGAGCTGATGGCGCAGCTGGGTGTGAAACGTCTGGTGGACCTGATTGGCCGTACCGATTTACTGAAAGAGCTGGAAGGCTTCACGGCGAAGCAGCAGAAGCTGGAGTTGAGCAAGCTGCTGGAAACGGCGCAGCCACACCCTGGCAAAGCGGTTTACTGCACCGAGAACAACCCACCGTTCGATAACGGCGTGCTGAACGCGCAGCTGTTGCAGCAGGCGAAACCGTACGTGGATGACAAGCAGAGCAAAACGTTCTGGTTTGATATCCGCAACACCGACCGTTCTGTGGGTGCGTCCCTCTCCGGTTACATTGCGCAGACGCACGGCGACCAGGGGCTGGCGGCGGATCCGATTACCGCGCACTTCAGCGGTACCGCGGGTCAGAGCTTTGGCGTGTGGAACGCCGGCGGCGTTGAGCTATACCTGACCGGCGACGCCAACGACTACGTCGGGAAAGGCATGGCGGGCGGTCTGCTGGCGGTGCGTCCTCCGGTGGGTTCTGCCTTCCGCAGCCATGAGGCAAGCATCATCGGTAACACCTGCCTGTACGGCGCGACCGGTGGTCGTCTGTTCGCTGCGGGCCGTGCGGGCGAGCGTTTTGCGGTGCGTAACTCCGGTGCCATCACCGTGGTGGAAGGCATTGGCGATAACGGTTGTGAATACATGACGGGCGGGATTGTTTGCGTCCTGGGTAAAACCGGCGTGAACTTTGGCGCAGGCATGACGGGCGGTTTTGCATACGTCCTGGATGAAGACGGCGAGTTCCGCAAACGCGTGAACCCGGAACTGGTGGAAGTGCTGGACGTTGATACGCTGGCTATTCACGAAGAACACCTGCGCGGTTTGATTACCGAACACGTGCAGCATACCGGTTCTTCGCGCGGCGAAGAGATCCTGGCGAACTGGCCAGCATTCTCTGCGAAATTCGCGCTGGTTAAACCGAAGTCCAGCGATGTTAAAGCCCTGTTGGGTCACCGTAGTCGTAGCGCAGCAGAGCTGCGTGTGCAGGCGCAGTAAGGAATTCAGATGAGCCAGAACGTATACCAGTTTATCGACCTGCAGCGTGTTGATCCGCCAAAGAAACCGCTGAAGATCCGTAAAATTGAATTTGTAGAAATCTATGAGCCGTTTTCAGAAGGCCAGGCCAAAGCACAGGCAGACCGCTGCCTGTCCTGCGGTAACCCTTACTGCGAGTGGAAATGTCCGGTACATAACTACATCCCGAACTGGCTGAAGCTGGCCAACGAGGGGCGTATTTTTGAAGCCGCCGAGCTGTCTCACCAGACCAACACCCTGCCGGAAGTGTGCGGCCGCGTGTGTCCTCAGGACCGTCTGTGTGAAGGTTCCTGTACGCTGAACGACGAGTTTGGCGCGGTGACCATCGGCAACATCGAGCGCTATATCAACGATAAAGCGTTTGAGATGGGCTGGCGTCCGGATATGTCCGGCGTGAAGCAGACCGACAAGCGTGTGGCGATTATCGGCGCGGGCCCGGCGGGCCTGGCCTGTGCGGACGTCCTGACCCGTAATGGCGTGAAGGCGGTGGTCTTCGACCGTCATCCGGAGATCGGCGGTCTGCTGACCTTCGGTATCCCGGCCTTCAAGCTGGAGAAAGAGGTCATGACCCGCCGCCGTGAAATCTTCACCGGCATGGGGATTGAGTTCAAACTGAACACAGAAGTGGGCCGCGACGTGCAGCTCGACGACCTACTGAAAGATTACGATGCCGTCTTCCTGGGCGTGGGCACCTATCAGTCCATGCGTGGTGGTCTGGAAAACGAAGACGCGCCGGGCGTTTATGACGCGCTGCCGTTCCTGATCGCCAACACTAAACAGATTATGGGCTATGGCGAAACAGCCGATGAGCCTTTCGTCAGCATGGAAGGTAAGCGCGTGGTGGTGCTGGGCGGTGGTGATACCGCGATGGACTGCGTGCGTACCTCTATTCGTCAGAATGCGGCACACGTGATCTGCGCCTATCGTCGTGACGAAGAGAACATGCCAGGCTCCAAACGCGAAGTGAAAAACGCGCGTGAAGAGGGTGTCGAGTTCCAGTTCAACATCCAGCCGCTGGGTATTGAAGTGAATGCTAACGGTAAAGTGAGCGGCGTGAAGATGGCGCGCACGGAGATGGGCGCGCCGGATGCCAAAGGCCGCCGTCGCGCCGAGATCGTGGCGGGCTCTGAGCACGTGATCCCGGCCGATGCCGTCGTTATGGCGTTCGGTTTCCGTCCGCACAGCATGGAGTGGCTGGCGAAGCACAGCGTCGAGCTGGACTCGCAGGGCCGTATTATTGCGCCAGAAGGCAGCGATAACGCGTTCCAGACCAGCAACCCGAAAATTTTTGCTGGTGGTGATATCGTTCGCGGTTCCGACCTGGTGGTGACGGCGATTGCCGAAGGTCGTAAGGCGGCAGACGGTATACTGAACTACCTGGAAGTGTAATAAAAAATAGCCCGGCGATTGCCGGGCTTATTTTAGAATCGATTAGAGATAAATAAGCGTAAATGTTGCCTGACCGTCAATTGGGGTATCATCGGTAATAGCAAGCGTGTCCGTTCCCTGAATCGCAAGAGCCGTTGTCATTGGAATTACGGCAGTAGAAAATGCCAAGGGTGCGACGTTTTGAGCTGAGGCAGCAACGGTAGAAATACGGTTGCGGTTATATAGTATTTCACCTACCCCCAGATTTGCCCAACTGCTCCCGTTGTCCGAACTATAAACGAAAATTCCCCGTTTACCGTCTATCTGCATGCTCGCTTCATTAACGTATATGCTATAGTTTCCGATGTTTACACCGTCAGCCGTTTTGTTGACGCCAAACAATTTATCTCCGTCGACCACATCCCCGCCACCATTTCTCCCATTAATGACCTTAACAAGTGGCGCAGTACCATTGCGGTCATCCGTGGTAGAAAAAGCAATTTTAGTGGGCGTTACGCAAGTAATAGTCAACGTGAAATCTCTTTTGCCCAGCTGATTGATATCAGTAGCAGAGAGACCTGCCAGAGAAATCGTCCCATAATCAACCGTGCCGCCATTGCTTAGCTCTGGCGTGCAGGATGAATTCGTAAGGTTACCCTGTACTTTCATTACTGCCGTATCAGCTGCAAATGCTGAGTTAACACACAATGCAAGCATTGTGACTAATAATATTTTTTTCATCTGTCAATCCTTAACATATTAAATTACTCTTGTTTATGGGCCATTAAACTTTTTACTTCTTTATTACTGTCCAGCTCAAATCACTTTCTAATGTGGTTTGATCGGAAATATGGCTAAACGCACTATCATTCAGCACAGGGAAAATAGTGACGGTAAAATTCATTTGCTGGCCGCTGGGTACCTGACCGTTTTCAACCGCGATTATCGCCTCGTTACTGTGAATATAAAGCGATGCGCCGTTGTCATTTTCCGGCGTAAGGTTCACCTGATCGGTTGTTTTCCCCACGTTATAGCTTTTCCCGTCAAGCGTCATATTGCTGACTTTGATCGCTACCCCGCCGTTCTGCCCAAACTGAAAACGCCCTTTCTGGCCTGAAGCCCCCTGCACTAACGTCGCCATCTGCTGTTTTTCCGGGCAATAGACGCTGACGTTAATCTCTTTTTCCGGCATTTTGTTCCAGCTTTGCTGACTGGAGATAATGTTGTCACGCCGCATCTGGTGATAATCCACCACCTGCTGAGAGAGCGTTAACTGGCACTCTTCTGCATAAGAAAGACCCGGTAAAACAAGCAGTACTAGCGCCGCCAGACGTTGAATGTTCATCGGCATACTCCGTTAACTTCCTCATAAAAGGCGTCTTCGTCATGCTTTTCAGGAAGTGTGAAATCAAGCCTGCACAGACGTTGGTTGTCATCATTAATGGCATACAGTGCCGTTACCTGATCGGCATCGTTCAGGAACACATGCCCATCATCGACCACCGTGACCACGTAGTTATCTTTGTCATCCACCACGGACAAACCTTTGACTAGCGGCTTACCGTCGGCCTGTTTAATACGTAACATGACCCGACGGCTGTTCAGCACCTTAAAGCTCACTTCACTCACCGAGCCATGCGCAGCCGCAATGTACTTGGTACCGTTTGCCAGGGTCATGCTTTGCGGAAGCTTGTTGGCGTCCACTTCAATGCGCGAGTTACGCCACTCGTTCAAACCAGGGATAACAGCCTGCCCCCAGCGATCGGTCCAGACGGTACCCTGCGGGGTGGTGATCTCCACACCCGCTTTCGGCTCGCTCAGTCTGGCAATCGCGAAGGTATCCTTAATGGAATAAGGCGAGAAGGTGACCCCCTCTTTATGCATGGCAATACCGCCAGACAGCGTCGCACTATAGTTACGCTGGTTATCGCCGCTGGTTCCTCCCCCTACGCTAAGCTGGGTGTAGTGCAGGTTTGTGTTGATGTTGCCGTTAAAATTGTTTTCCTTCGATTCCTGGTCACGGTCGGCGGAAATATAGTAGTGGGTGTCATCACCCAGCGCTCCGCTGTTCGCCAGACCGTAGCTGGTGCTGTCGCCCTGCTTGCGCATATAGGAACTCAGACTCTGCGTTCCCCCTAATGGAATACTGAGGTTGATGTATAAAAGATCGTCATTCCGATCGTCATCGGTATTCCCTACCGCGCTTTGCCAGTTCACGTTGACCGAGGCATATTTGAAAGTCTTACCCCATGTCAGCAGTAAATAGCGAGAATCCTCACCATCCCCTGCGGCCTGGTTGTAGCTGAAGCCCGCGCTGAATGTCCCGGCCAGCGGCGTCGACCAGCGAAGATTGGCAGAATAACTGTTGTCATACCCCTGATAATCATCGTCCATGGCGTCCGCCAGCTCCCGATAATCACCGCTGTAGTGCGCAACGCTGCCCGAGAGCCCCACATTCTCGGTAAGGGAATAATCGCTCTGTAACTCGTTTTTGATGCCGCTATCACTGTCACCAAACTGCGCCTTGCTGGCAGCCATGCTGGTTGATACGCTCCAGCTGTCGGTGACCATAAACTCAGTGCGCGCCCCTACAGCCTGGTACTCTTCAGCCACCACACCGGAGGCAAGCAGATTCATCCAGGGGAAAATTCGCCAGCCATCGGAGACGTTGAAAACCAGCGGATCGCTGTAGTCACTGTCGATATCCCTCACCTGACCTGCCGACACGGTCAAACCGGTGGGCCGTGAAAGGTTTTGCGCTTTTACGGATGCGGCAGGAACAATGTAGTGATTGGTCGAACCGTCAGACTCCACAACGGTGACGTCCAGATCGACGTTATTGCGCACCATCGGGACATCATCCAGGGTAAACGGCCCGGCCGGAACCAGAGTGTTAAAGATAAGTCGTCCGTTCTGACGAACCTCCACGCGGGCCTGTGATGTCCGGGCGATACCGGATACGCTGACGCCGGAGCCCTCTTTCTGCAATCCGCTGGTCGGCATAAACTGCACACCGGTTATTGGGACGCCGCTGAGCACGTCGGACATGGCGTTAACTTCCCCTACCTGCATGGTCAGGCGCTGGGGAACAAAGACATGCTCAGCATAGGTATAGAGACTCTCTGCGTTTCGGGCACCGTTATCATCCGTCAGGATATACCGGCTGCGCAGAGACCAGTCCATGGTATTGAATCCCGCCTCCAGGCTTGCCTGAGAGTAGCGGTGACTGCTGCTGTCGCTTCCACTGTAGTCACTTTTGGTGCTGAAGAGCGAGTAGTTCAGCAAGCCTGCCGTGCCGCCATGCTGGAAGTTTTTAACGTCAGCGCTCAGGCTATTAAGTGCTTCCGCAGGCAGATACAGCTCGACTGCCTCCTGGTTTGGCAAGGGGTTGATCACGGCCTGGGCATAATCACTGCGTAGATCATGACAGGCCTCAGTCGCCTTTATGGAAACAGGCATCAGTCCCGCAAATTGCAGAAAATCGTTATCAACGCACATCGTACCGTCTTCGCTGAAGCGTACGGCTGAGGTTCCACGGTCGTTACCGTTCACTTTAACCGAAACTGAATGCGTGCCCGGTAAAAAACGTGGAGCTTCGGCAAAGTAACGGTTTAGATCGGCACCCAGGCCACGAGACTTGAGGATGTCGGTATCAAACGTCACCTCTCGTGCCAACAGAGAGGTGGAATCAAACAGTACCAGAGGAATTGCGCTATAAATCACAGCGCGCACAAAAAGTGCAAGTTGGCTTTTTTGACGCACCGCCATAATCCTTTATTTTTTACTCAGATCCGTAATGAAGCTTGGGACTTCAACGCCATAGCGGCTGGCAGGGAAGAACTTCACTTTCGTGTTTCCGCTAACGGACTTGCCCATGGAAACCGTCATGGTTTCACCGGGCAAAATATAGGTTTTAGCAAGAGAGCCGCTGATGCCAGAAGGCTGCAGCACCACGTTCTGCGCCAGGCGCACAACATACTTGCTTGGGTTTTTCAGCGTGACGGAGGTGCCTGAGGCCGTCCATTCAAGGTATTTCCAGGCATCCGTTACCACTGCCAGCTTCGCAGGGCGAATCAGCACAGGGAGATCCTGACGAATATTGATGCCAATTTTGATTTTGTTATCGTCGCTCTTCGGTGGGATACCTTCAAAGGTCACACGTTTATAGTGTTCTACATCCAGCGGTTTGCTGGTTTGCAGAATGAAACGCAGCTGCTGTGTCTGACCGGGTTCAAGACGCACGACGGGCTGGGTAGCAACCAGCTTCAGACCTTTATCATCAGGCAGATCCACCACATCGGTATACAGCAGTGACGGATGACTATCGGTATTTTTGACGTTGATGGTGCCACTGTGAGTCGCTTCATCAATAATAAGCAGACTGGTTTCCGGCACCATACCGGCAGCATGCACGGCAAACTGTGCAGAAAATAGCGCAGCTGCGGTGAGCATTTTCACTAAAACTGATTTAGAGTATGTCATATCTATATTCCTTGAAAGCACGACTTAACGCTCCATGTTTATGGCGCTTCGTCGAGAGAAATTATTTCATCTCTGGACGAGATTTAACTCACTTTAAATTTGAAACGATTACAGGTATTTAAGACTTATCGTCAACTGACCATCCAGCCGGGTGTCATCGGTAATACCGAGCGTCGTGGTATTTTGAATAGCCAAAGATGTTACCAGCGGAAATGTTGCTGTCTGGAAAGCAAGCGGGTCGACACTTCCCGATAATGCGACAGTAATATTGCGACTATTTTCACCCTGGCTTGAACCATCAGTACTTTTAGCCCAGGTTGTTGAACCATTCTGCTGATATATAGGATCGACAATTTTTCCGTCAGCAGTAATGCTATTTACTTTCATAAACATGGCATAAGAGCCAATGTTCACCGTGCCTGCTTTCCCCAGCCCGTAAGTCTGGTTAGCCGCACTTTGCGCCCCACCGGTAAATGTCCCGGTAGAGACGGTTAAACCCACGTTAGAATCGGCACGATCGTCTATCAGATTCCAGGCTACTTTTGTTGCTTCCGTACAGGTAATCGTGAGTTCGATATTCCTTTGTCCGAGCTGGTTCACGTTGGTGGATGACAATTCACCCAGGCGGATGTTGCCATAGTCAACCACCCCGCCATTACTAAACTCAGGTGTACAGGCTGAGCTCGTCAACGTCCCTTTAATTTTCAGTATCGCGGTTTCGGAGGCAAACGTGGAACTTACGCAAAGGAATAATGTTGCAGCCAATAGAATTTTATTCATGAGTTAATCCTTAACTTATGAGTCATCGCAAATACAATATCGACGTAAACAATCCCTGTTTGTCGCTATCATCCCCGTATGCAGAAAGCATGTCGCGATAATATAGAAATCCTAAATACAAGCAAATCAGGTTTATTAATTATTCTTTTTAGATTTACTAAATTTATAAATGAGTTTGATAAAAGAGGCGATTCAACACTTTTACAGGCCATTTATATTCACCATGTATATTGCTTGCATTAAGTGATTACGAATGCACTCTTTTTCAAAACTTTCATTCATTTGGAATAATGCATTGCACTGTCTTAATTTCAAACAAACCTATACAGGGTAAAAATATGCTTTCAGCATGCAACCAAATATTTACATCGATAACAAAAAAATCCAGCCGACTGACGAGGGCTGGATTTTATAAGGGATGAATCCGTTATTTTACTACTCTGAGAGCAGGACGCCCCCCCGCGGTGGCGGATCGTCATCCGGATCGTTATCATCCTGGTGATCGGGTTTGTCACCGTCAATAACGGACATGACCGTGTCGCTTTCACGCTCCCCGGCGTTATCGTCATCATTCAGGCTGGCAACGTCTTCATCGTAAGCCGCTTCCGGCTCGAACATGGTACCCGCACCATTTTCACGCGCATAGATAGCCAGCACGGCAGCCAGCGGCACCGATACCTGACGCGGCACACCACCGAAACGCGCGTTAAAGCGGACTTCGTCGTTGGCCAGTTCCAGGTTTCCCACTGCTCGCGGCGCAATATTCAGCACGATCTGTCCGTCGCGTGCGTATTCCATCGGAACCAGCACGCCCGGCAACGTCACATCCACTACCAGGTGCGGCGTGAGCTGGTTATCCAGCAGCCATTCATAGAAGGCGCGCAGCAGATACGGACGGCGTGGGGTGAGTTGTGACATTTCCACAGTCATTAGCCTCGGCCGAGACGCATTTCACGTTCCGGTTCAGTTAAAGATGCCAGGAAAGAGTCGCGTTCAAAGACGCGAGTCATGTAGCCCTTCAGCTCTTTGGCGCCAGGGCCGCTGAATTCAACACCCAGGGTTGGCAGACGCCACAACAGCGGCGCCAGGTAGCAATCCACCAGGCTGAACTCATCGCTCAGGAAGAACGGTTTCTGGCCAAACACAGGGGCAATAGCCAGAAGCTCTTCACGCAGTTGCTTACGCGCAGCGTCAGCTTCCGCAGCGGAACCGCTGGTAATCACGTTCATCAGCGAGTACCAGTCTTTCTCGATACGCTGCATGTACAGGCGGCTTTCACCACGCGCGACAGGGTAAACAGGCATCAGCGGCGGATGCGGGAAACGCTCATCCAGATATTCCATAATGATACGGGATTCCCACAGGGTCAGCTCGCGATCCACCAGCGTCGGTACGCTTTGGCTCGGGTTGAGATCGATCAGATCCTGAGGCGGGTTATCCTTTTCCACATGCTCGATCTCAAAACTGACACCCTTCTCGGCCAGCACGATACGAACCTGATGGCTATAAATGTCAGTAGGACCAGAAAACAGCGTCATTACCGAACGTTTGTTGGCAGCGACAGCCATGAAAACCTCCAGGTATATTCAGAATTTTTACTGCTACCGGCCCAACAGGGGCCAGCCAGATGTTGTATCGCCCATCCCAGAGAAAACACATTGTTCAAGAATCGAACAAAAAGCGAGTATTCACCGATATTTGGGCAGAAAATTGGATGATAGTTTACCAGATTTTGATGGCTTTGTGGTGAGGGGATTCTGGAAATGTGGAAAAAGAGAAGATATATGCATTGATATTGTGGATAACCTGCGCATTATCCATAAAAAAACCCGCCGAAGCGGGTTTTTCGCCAATCGTTCTGCGCAAGCAGAATGGATTAACGTTTGGAGAACTGTGGACGACGACGTGCTTTACGCAGACCCACTTTCTTACGTTCAACCTGACGAGCGTCACGAGTAACGAAGCCAGCTTTACGCAGTTCAGAACGCAGGGATTCGTCGTACTCCATCAGAGCGCGGGTGATACCGTGACGGATCGCACCTGCCTGACCGGAGATACCACCACCTTTAACAGTGATGTACAGATCCAGTTTTTCTACCATATCAACCAGTTCCAGCGGCTGGCGAACTACCATGCGGGCAGTTTCGCGACCGAAGTACTGTTCCAGAGAACGCTGGTTGATAACGATTTTACCACTGCCCGGTTTGATGAAAACGCGAGCTGCGGAACTTTTGCGGCGACCAGTGCCGTAGTATTGATTTTCAGCCATTGCCTATAATCCCGATTAGATGTCAAGAACTTGCGGTTGCTGTGCCGCGTGGTTGTGCTCGTTGCCTGCGTAAACTTTCAGTTTACGGAACATAGCACGACCCAGCGGGCCTTTTGGCAGCATGCCTTTAACCGCGATTTCAATCACACGCTCAGGACGGCGGGCAATCATCTCTTCAAAGGTCGCTTCTTTGATACCACCGATGTGGCCGGTGTGGTGGTAGTACATTTTGTCAGTACGCTTGTTGCCGGTTACAGCAACTTTATCAGCGTTCAGAACGATGATGTAATCACCGGTATCAACGTGCGGAGTGTATTCCGCTTTATGCTTACCGCGCAGGCGACGAGCCAGTTCAGTAGCCAGACGGCCCAGAGTTTTACCGGTCGCGTCAACAACATACCAGTCGCGCTGTACGGTTTCTGGTTTAGCTGTAAAAGTTTTCATTAAAAGCTTACCCAAATAATAAGTTACACGTTGGTGAACACCCAAACGTTTAGTCAGTTGAGGTTCACACGACAAAGTCCGGCAAACCTACCCCTTCGAATAGCTCATGCCGACACATAGAAAGTTTCGGGAAAAAAACCTTCTCGTAACGTGGGGTCGCAAGATTATAGAGAAGTTGAGGTCAAAGATCGACCCTTAAATGTGATTTGGAATGGGTTTTTCGAGGGTGGGTATTGTGCGGTCTGATGCCCTCACCCCCAGCCCCTCTCCCACAGGGAGAGGGTGGCATTTATTATGGCATATGCTCAAGCTTCAGGTATTCCTCGCTCTGCATCTCCTGCAGGCGCGAGAGGCAGCGCTGGAACTCAAACTTCAGCCTTTCCCCCTGGTAGATCTCATATAAAGGTACCTCGGCGCTGACCACCAGCTTGACGTGACGCTCATAAAACTCGTCCACCAGCGCAATGAAGCGCCGTGCTTCGCTCTCCATCAGCCGGGTCATCACCGGCACATCCAGCACCATCACGGTGTGGAACAGACGCGAAAGCGCAATGTAGTCATGCTGACTGCGGGCATCTACGCAGAGCGTCGTAAAGGAGACCGCCAGCGTTTGGTTCTCAACACCGAGGGTGGGCAACGGGCGATGGTTAATCTCAAGTTCCGGGGCATGCTCGCGCTTTGCCCCCGCCAGCGCCAGCCACAGTTTGTCCATCTGGCGGGTGGTCTCGGTATTTAACGGTGAAAGCCACAGGTGCGCCTGGGTCAACGTGCGCAGGCGGTAATCCACCCCAGCATCCACGTTCATGATGTCGCAGTGCTGCTTGATGGCGTCAATCGCAGGCAGGAAGCGAGCCCGCTGCAGGCCATTGCGGTACAGCTCGTCCGGCGGGATATTCGAGGTAGCAACCAGCGTAATCCCGCGGGCAAATAACGCTTTCATCAGGCCGCCTAACAGCATGGCATCGGTGATATCAGAGACAAAAAACTCATCAAAGCAGAGCACGTCCGTTTCCGCCTTGAATCTGTCGGCCACAATCTCCAGGGGATCGCTTTTACCCTGCAGCGCCGTCAGCTCTTCATGCACCCGCAGCATAAAACGATGGAAGTGCAGACGCTGTTTACGCGCTCCCGGCAGGCTCAGATAGAACAGATCCATCAGCCAGGTTTTTCCCCGCCCGACACCGCCCCACATATATAAACCGCGCACCGGCGTGTGCTCCGGTGGCGCTTTTTTACCGAGTAACCGCCCAAACGCCGCCTTTAGCCCACTGCTCTGCTCTGTTTCAGCGGGTCTGGCCGTGAGCGCCTGATAAATCATCTCCAGACGGCTCACCGCCTCACGTTGAACGTCATCCGGCTGATGCGTGCCCTCGTTAAGGGCCAGTTGATATCGTGATGCAGGGGACAGGTTTTGCATAATCTTATTGTTATTCCTTCAATTAACGCTCATCAGCAGGCGTGACTGATGAAAAAAAGGCCGTTCTACACTACGCGATGATACGTCAGGATTCCACTTCTGCGGAAATAGCGGTTATAGTGGCATTATCAGGCACAGGCAGGAGCCGAGCCAACACCCTACGGAACAACAAGACAACGGGAGAAGTTCATGACCTGGGAATATGCGCTAATCGGTTTAGTCGTCGGCATCGTCATTGGTGCTGTGGCCATGCGTTTCGGTAACCGCAAATTGCGTCAGCAGCAGTCACTGCAGTACGAACTGGAAAAGAACAAAGCCGAGCTGGAAGAGTATCGTGAAGAGCTGGTCAGCCACTTTGCCCGTAGCGCCGAGCTGCTGGACAACATGGCGACCGACTATCGTCAGCTGTATCAACATATGGCCAAAAGCTCCAGCAGCCTGCTGCCGGAAATGACGGCGGAAACCAACCCGTTCCGCAACCGTCTGGCAGACTCTGAAGCCGGTAACGATCAGGCCCCTGTCCAGATGCCTCGCGACTATTCAGATGGCGCGTCCGGCCTGCTGCGCGGCGGTGTAAAACGCGATTAATCGCACAACCTGAATTTATTTTACGGGCGCAGCGATTGCGCCCGTCCTTTCTTCATGACCCCAGCTATCATTTAGTTAAACACCTCATTGTTCAGCGGTTTAAAATTCAATAACATCAACGTGTTTTTAGGGCCGTTTTTCCTTTATTCCAGGTTACGAGAGTCAACATCGATGAAGAAAAAAAACCAGCTGTTGAGCGCTATCGCGTTAAGTGTCGGGTTATCTCTCTCGGCGTCCTTCCCCGTAGTGGCCGCCATTCCCTCCCAGGTGCCCGGGCAAGCGGCCGTTCCAAGCCTCGCCCCCATGCTGGAAAAAGTGTTGCCGGCGGTCGTTAGCGTACAGGTTGAAGGCACGGCCGTACAAAGCCAACGCGTCCCTGAAGAACTGAAAAAATATTTTGGCGATGAGGCTCCCGACCAGCAGGCTCAGCCTTTTGAAGGCCTGGGTTCAGGCGTCATTATTGATGCAGCCAAAGGCTATATTCTGACTAACAACCATGTCATCAGCCAGGCTGATAAAATCAGCGTTCTGCTTAATGATGGGCGCGAGTTTGATGCCAAACTGATTGGCGGCGATGACCAGAGCGACATCGCGCTGTTGCAGGTTCAAAACCCCAGCAACCTGACCCAGATTGCCATCGCGGATTCCGACAAACTGCGCGTCGGTGATTTTGCCGTCGCCGTGGGCAACCCCTTTGGTTTAGGGCAGACCGCGACGTCCGGGATCGTCTCGGCGCTGGGCCGCAGCGGCCTGAATCTGGAAGGGCTGGAAAACTTTATCCAGACCGATGCCTCAATCAACCGCGGGAACTCCGGCGGGGCATTGCTCAACCTTAACGGCGAGCTGATTGGGATCAACACCGCGATCCTGGCCCCGGGCGGCGGCAGCATTGGGATCGGTTTTGCTATTCCGAGCAATATGGCCAAAACCCTGGCGCAGCAACTCATCCAGTTCGGCGAGGTCAAACGTGGGCTGCTGGGTATCAAAGGAATGGAGATGAGCGCGGATATTGCAAAGGCGTTCAATATTAACGTGCAGCGCGGGGCGTTCGTCAGTGAAGTGCTGCCAAACTCCGGCTCGGCAAAAGCGGGCGTGAAGTCGGGGGACGTGATCGTCAGCCTGAACGATAAACCGCTGAGCAGCTTTGCAGAACTGCGCTCGCGGATTGCCACAACCGAACCCGGCGCCAAAGTGAAGCTGGGCCTGATCCGCGACGGCAAGCCGCTCAGTGTTGAAGTGACGCTGGATAAGAGCACCTCTTCCTCCGCCAGTGCGGAGCTTATCGCTCCAGCGCTGCAGGGGGCTACGTTGAGCGACGGGCAGTTGAAAGACGGGACGAAGGGGATCACCATCGACACCGTTGAGAAGAGCAGCCCTGCCGCGCAGGCCGGATTGCATCAGGATGACGTTATCATTGGTGTAAACCGTAATCGCGTGCAGTCCATTGCTGAACTGCGCAAGCTGCTGGAAAGTAAACCGGCTGTGATTGCCCTGCAGGTTATGCGTGGCAATGAGTCTATCTATATTCTGTTGCGCTAAGCATTTGCGATCCCGGACATCACCGCTGCGTGTGATGTCCGGATAACTCATGTTATGCTGCAAATCGTTCCTTTTTTCACGACACGCGCATCATGCTTTTAAAGCTCTTACGTTCTATTGTCATCGGTTTGATTGTCGCTGGCCTGCTGCTGCTGGCGCTGCCGTCTTTACGTCAGTTCAATAAACTGTCGGCTCCCCAGTTTGATAGCACGGATGAAACACCGGCCACCTATAACCAGGCCGTTCGCCGTGCCGCACCTGCCGTCGTCAACGTCTATAACCGTGGTCTCAATACCTCAGCCCATAACCAGCTGGAGATTCGTACCCTCGGCTCCGGGGTGATTATGGACGAGCGGGGCTACATTATTACCAACAAGCACGTGATTAACGATGCCGATCAGATCATCGTCGCCCTGCAGGATGGCCGCGTGTTTGAGGCGTTACTTGTGGGGTCGGATAGCCTGACCGACCTGGCTGTTCTGAAAATTAACGCTACGGGCGGTTTACCGGTTATCCCGATCAACCGTAAACGTACCCCGCATATTGGTGACGTCGTACTGGCTATCGGCAACCCTTACAACCTGGGCCAGACCATCACCCAGGGGATTATCAGCGCGACCGGTCGTATTGGTCTCAACCCATCGGGACGGCAGAACTTCCTGCAAACCGATGCCTCAATCAACCACGGTAACTCCGGTGGCGCGCTGGTCAACTCGCTGGGTGAGCTGATGGGCATCAATACCCTCTCGTTCGATAAGAGTAACGACGGAGAGACGCCGGAAGGGATCGGCTTCGCCATTCCGTTCCAGCTGGCAACCAAAATTATGGATAAGCTGATCCGCGATGGCCGTGTGATCCGCGGCTATATCGGTATCGGCGGCCGTGAAATTGCGCCTATGCATACCCAGGGCGGCGGTATCGATCAGATTCAGGGCATCGTGGTCAACGAGGTCGCACCGGGAGGTCCGGCGGCTAACGCGGGAATTCAGGTCAATGATGTCATTGTGTCGGTCAACGGCACGCCGGCGGTTTCTGCGCTGGAGACCATGGACCAGGTGGCAGAAATTCGCCCGGGTTCCATCATCCCTGTAGAAGTCATGCGCAACGATAAGAAACTGACGCTGCATGTGACCATTCAGGAATACCCGGCCACCAACTGACAGCCATAAAAAAACCGAAGCCAGTAAGTGCTTCGGTTTTTTTGCCGGGTGGCGCTAACGCTTACCCGGCCTACAAAAGCGGGTTCGTTTTACTTGTTAACGAACTCTTCGCCCAGGGTGATATCTTTCTTCAGCGTATCCAGCATGCCTTCCATCGCGTGTTGTTCAAACGCGCTCAGCGTGCCAATCGGCTTACGCTCTTCGATACCGTTTTTACCCAGCAGCAGCGTCTGAGAGAAGAAACGAGCGTGTTCGCCATCACCTTCAACGTAAGCGCATTCGACCACGCCTTTCTCGCCCTGCAGCGCGCGAACCAGTGACAGACCGAAGCGCGCAGCCGCCTGGCCCATAGACAGAGTTGCAGAACCGCCACCCGCCTTCGCTTCCACCACTTCGGTGCCCGCGTTCTGGATGCGTTTGGTCAGATCAGCCACTTCCTGCTCGGTGAAGCTCACGCCAGGGATCTGTGACAGCAGAGGCAGAATGGTGACGCCAGAATGTCCGCCAATGACCGGGACTTCAATGTCAGTTGGCTGTTTGCCTTTCAGCTCAGCAACAAACGTGTTGGAGCGGATGATATCCAGCGTGGTCACGCCGAACAGTTTGTTCTTGTCGTAAACACCCGCTTTCTTCAGCACTTCTGCCGCGATAGCAACGGTGGTGTTCACCGGGTTAGTGATGATACCGATGCACGCTTTCGGGCAGACTTCTGCGATCTGCTGCACCAGATTTTTCACGATGCCCGCGTTGACGTTGAACAGGTCTGAACGATCCATACCTGGCTTACGCGCCACGCCTGCAGAAATCAGCACCACGTCTGCACCCTGCAGGGCAGGACGCGCGTCTTCACCGGAGAAGCCTTTGATTTTTACAGCGGTCGGGATGTGGCTCAGGTCAACCGCCACACCTGGGGTTACCGGAGCAATATCGTACAGGGAGAGTTCTGAGCCTGAAGGCAGTTGGGTTTTCAGTAGTAGGGCAAGCGCCTGGCCGATACCACCAGCAGCGCCGAGGACTGCGACTTTCATCCTAAACTCCTTATTATGGTTAACTTAAGTATCTGTAAATCCGTTGCGGCGACCATAATTCAGCAAGTGTTTAATTACAATTTTCGTAGCTAAAGAATTTGAGGTCGCGCGACTTTATCTCTCTTCAGATGGCTCTGACGACAGACGGCAACGCATTAAGAGGGGGTTACAATACACCCTGCCCCGCCACCAAAACAACATCATTTTGATAACATTTAATTTACTTTTAAGCTTATTTGCGCGGCGTGACCCAGGCATGTTTTCTGATAACGAAATCTGATAAAATCACTCCCTTTCATAACATTATTTCAGGCTGCTGCCTGGTAGATAATTTGCATAAAAATTCATCCACATGCATAATAATGTTGTTTCTATCGTCATATTCCGGGTGACTTATGCGAAGCTCGTCTAAGCAAGAAGAATTAGTCAAGGCGTTCAAAGCGCTACTCAAAGAAGAGAAATTCAGTTCTCAGGGAGAAATTGTTCAGGCGCTGCAGGAACAAGGCTTCGATAACATCAATCAGTCGAAAGTCTCCCGCATGTTAACCAAGTTTGGTGCGGTACGTACCCGCAATGCCAAAATGGAGATGGTCTATTGCCTGCCTGCGGAACTTGGCGTGCCAACCACCTCCAGCCCGCTCAAGAACCTGGTTCTCGATATCGACTACAACGACGCTGTTGTGGTGATCCACACAAGCCCGGGTGCTGCGCAGCTGATTGCCCGCATGCTGGACTCGTTGGGTAAAACGGAGGGTATTCTCGGCACCATCGCCGGTGATGACACCATCTTTACCACTCCGGCTAACGGATTCTCGGTGAAAGACCTCCACGAAGCGATTCTGGTGCTGTTCGAACAGGAACTGTAATCCTCTCTCCCCGTAGCACCGCTGCGGGGATCGTTCTGCTCCCCCTCTTTTTCTCCCGCTATTCCACTGCCCCTGCTTTGACAAATAGTGCTTTTTACCACCCTTTAACATTCACTTGGTGAATGATAAATCAAAAAATCGCACAAAATATCAAAATCAAATATCCATATGATTTAATTAGAGATAACCACGCTTAGCGAACAAAAAACAGTCAATCTTATGCGTTTTGGTTATTAAAAAAAGACCGGTTAACACGTAATAACAATAGAAATCATTAGTCTGGTATTAATTTTTTCCGTTATTAGTGTATACTTGATTTTGTGATGAGGGTCACGAAACAAGACCCCACTAAAAAATTCGACGAGGTAAAGAATCATGAAAATCAAAACCACTGTAGCGACGCTGAGCGTCCTGTCTGTCCTGTCATTCGGTGCTTTCGCAGCGGACTCCATCAATGCCGAACAGGCGCAATCCCGCCAGGCAATCGGTACGGTTTCAGTCGGCGCGATCGGCACGTCTCCGATGGACATGCATGAAATGCTGAACAAAAAAGCGGAAGAACAGGGTGCGTCATCCTATCGCATCATTGAAGCGCGTTCAGGTGACCACTGGCACGCTACTGCTGAGCTGTATAAATAAGTTTTAGTAATAACTGAATACGTAAATCTCCACTCAACGGCACCAGGCATAAAAATAGCGGTTCAACCCTTCTCGCCGTTGAGCAAAACCTCTTCAGGAGTAAAGACTATGAAAACTAAATTGATCATCGCAACCCTCGGTCTGGCATCGGTTCTCTCTTTCGGCGCAAGCGCAGCCGTTCAGCAGGTGAACGCAGACCAGGCACAAAATCTGCAGCCTATGGGCAGTGTGTCCGTAACATCCGTTACCGGCTCGCCGATGGATATTCGTTCCGAACTTGCCGCCAAAGCTGAAAAAGCAGGCGCCAGCAGCTATCGTGTCACCGAACTGAATCAAGGTGACCACTGGCATGCTACGGCAGAACTGTACAAATAAACCCTCGTCGTATCTCATCATACGACTTGCCCCTGGCCTCATGGTCAGGGGCTTTTTTTTATCTCTTTCAATGCCGCGCGTTAAAACGCAGTTGCCCTTCCAGCTCTTCTTCCGCCTCATCGAACAGTAATATCAGTGCGCCAAAACGTCTGCGCAGCTTATCGGGCAAATGGATGAACTCGATCTCCAGCGGTAGCGGCAACAGGCTACCGGTCACCACATCCCACAGCGTATCCAGATTCGTCACGCTTTGCCGTTCAAGATCAAACACCCGGATAAATTCACGATAGAAGTCTTCCTGACTGTCGATCTCGTCAAAATCAAAGGTATAGGTTTTCATTGCCAGCCACCCAGTCCAGGCGAGCGCCATCTGCCGCCCTGTCTATTATAATCCCCCGATATGCAGGGTTTTCACTTCCAGATACTCTTCCAGCCCCAGTACGGAGCCCTCACGTCCCAGCCCTGACTCTTTGACGCCACGAAATGGCCCCAGCTCCGTGGAGACGGCGCACTCGTTAATGCCAATCATCCCGCTCTCGATGGCCTGCGAAACGCGGAATACCCGCGAAAGGTTCTGGGTGTAGAAGTAAGCCGCCAGCCCATACGGCGTGTTGTTGGCACGCTGGATCACTTCATCTTCCGAGGTAAAACGGAAGCAGGCCGCCACGGGGCCAAACGTCTCTTCTTCTGCGAGTTTCATCCCTTCATGGCAGTCACCCAGTACGGTTGGCATCCAGAAGTTCCCGCCCAGCGGGTGCGGTTTGCCGCCCGCCAGAACGGTCGCGCCCCGGGCAACAGCATCCTCAACGTGCTCGCGCACTTTGTTCACCGCCGAAGGTTCGATCAGCGGGCCAACGACAACCCCCTCTTCCAGGCCATTCCCGACCTTCAGCGCCGTGACCGCATCGGCCAGTTTATTGACAAACTTGTCATAGACGGTTTCCTGAATATAGAAGCGGTTAACGCTGACGCAGACCTGCCCGGCATTACGGAATTTATTGGCGATGGCCCCTTTAACAGCCGCATCGATGTCCGCATCCTCAAACACGATATACGGCGCATTTCCCCCCAGCTCCATGGAGACTTTCTTCATCGTTTCTGCGGCATTACGCACCAGCGTTTTGCCAACGGCGGTCGAACCGGTAAAGGAAATTTTGCGCACCTCCCGGCTTGCCATAATTGCGTCGCTGATCTCATGCGTATTCCCGGCCACGGCGTTGAGGACGCCGTCAGGCACACCGGCCTGTTTTGCCAGCGTAAGCAGCGCAAAAGCACTGAGCGGTGTGTTATTTGCCGGTTTGATGACCCCGGTACATCCCGCAGCCAGGGCCGGACCTAACTTGCGAGTGAGCATCGCCATCGGGAAGTTCCACGGCGTAATCGCCGCAACCACACCCACGGGTTCCCGGGTCGCCAGAATGCGCGAGCCGGGTTTGATAGGGGGAATAATTTCCCCGTTTGCGCGCTTGGCTTCTTCGGCAAACCACTGGATAAAGCTGGCAGCGTACTCTACTTCGCCTTCCGCTTCTTTCAGGGGTTTACCCTGCTCGGTCGTCATTAAGCGACCGAGCCAGCTTTTATTCTCAATAATCAGCTCGTACCAACGATAGAGAATGGCAGATCGCTCCTTCGCGGTTTTGGCGCGCCATGCCGGGAAGGCTTTAGCGGCCGCTGCGATAGCGTCTTCGGTTTCCGCTTTGCCGGCTTTCGCCACTCTGGCGATGACCTCACCGGTCGCGGGGTTCAGCACATCAAACGTTGTGTCCAACGTTTTCCAGATCCCGTTGACCAGATAACCGGTCTGAAAAAGGATGTGGTCCTGTAGCGCCTGGGTCGTCATATGCCCTCCCTTTCTGAAGTGTAAGAACATGCTGGAATTAAGTATAGCCACAAAAAAACCGACGCTTTTGGCGTCGG
>NZ_JAIWJZ010000079.1:0-281 GCF_020216105.1 Enterobacter sp. K16B | reverse complement strand
ACTACGACGCACTTTATGAGGTCCGCTTGCTCTCGCGAGGTCGCTTCTCTTTGTATGCGCCATTGTAGCACGTGTGTAGCCCTACTCGTAAGGGCCATGATGACTTGACGTCATCCCCACCTTCCTCCAGTTTATCACTGGCAGTCTCCTTTGAGTTCCCGGCCTAACCGCTGGCAACAAAGGATAAGGGTTGCGCTCGTTGCGGGACTTAACCCAACATTTCACAACACGAGCTGACGACAGCCATGCAGCACCTGTCTCAGAGTTCCCGAAGGCACCAA
>NZ_JAIWJZ010000007.1:0-12732 GCF_020216105.1 Enterobacter sp. K16B | reverse complement strand
TGGGCTCTCGTCCATTGCGATTATCGTTGCCCCGGTACTCGGCCCGACGCTGGGGGGCTGGATCACGGATAACTACTCCTGGCGCTGGGTCTTCTTTATCAATATCCCGGTGGGGATTGTCACGGTGCTGGCGATCTACCAGCTGCTGGAAGATCCGCCGTGGGAGAGTAAATCGAAAGAGAAGCTGACCATCGACTGGACGGGGATCGGCCTGATCGCGCTCGGCCTCGGCTGCCTGCAGGTGATGCTCGACCGGGGCGAAGACGAGGACTGGTTCTACTCGCACTTTATTCGCACCTTCGCGGTGTTAACCCTGATCGGCATTATTGGCGCCATTTACTGGCTGATGTATGCCAAAAAACCGGTGGTAGATCTGCACTGCATGAAAGACCGCAACTTCGCCGTCTCAAGCCTGTTGATGGCGGGGATGGCGATGATCCTCTACGGTAGCTCGGTGGTGATCCCGCAGCTGGCGCAGCAGGATTTGGGCTACACCGCTACCTGGTCCGGGCTGGTGCTGTCGCCTGGCGCGGTGTTGATAGTGCTGACCATCCCGCTGGTGCTTAAGCTAATGCCGGTGGTGCAGACGCGCTGGATTATTGCCTTTGGCTTTACCTGTCTGGCGGTGTCGTTCTTCTGGTCACGCACGCTCACTCCGGATATCGACTTCGAAACGCTGGTGCTGTTCCGCAGCGCCCAGTCGCTGGGGCTGGGGTTCCTGTTTGTTCCGCTGACCACCATTGCCTTTATTTCGATCCCGCGACGGCTGAACGCCGATGCGGCGGCGCTGTTTACCATGTTCCGTAACGTTGCGGGCTCGGTTGGGATCTCGCTGTCGACGGCGGCCATCACCGAACGCTCACAGGCGCACAGCGCGCATCTGGCGTACCACGCCTCGCCGTTTAACGAGCAGTTCCAGCAGGCGATACGCGAGAGCGCCCAGGCGATCCAGAATTTCACCACCCAGGTGGGGGATCCCACCGGGATTGCCACCGGACGCCTGTACCAGACCATGATTGAGCAGTCGCGCTTCCTGGCCTACATCGATGTCTTCACCCTTCTGAGCGCGGTGGCCTTGTTGCTGATTCCGTTTTGTTTGTTGCTCTCGCCGGTTAAGAGCGAGGGGAGTGCAGGAGCACACTGATGATACACAGACGTTTACACCCCCTGATGATAATGATGCTGCTGGCCGGCTGCGCCGTCGGGCCGGATTATCAGCCGCCCGCGCCGCCTGCCGTGACGCACTGGAACGATAAAGGCGACGGCGGGGTGAAATCGCAAACCACCTCCGCCGCGACCAACCCGCGCTGGTGGAAAACCTTCGGCTCGCCGCAGCTCGACAGCCTGGTTGAACGCGCCATCGCCGGAAACCTGACGCTGCAGCAAACGGTGCTGCGCATCGCGGGAGCGCGTGAACAGATTAACCAGGCGGGCGGGGCGTTTTACCCGTCGGTGAACGGTAATCTGCAGGCGACGCGCCAACAGCTCGGTCTGGAAGGCGAATTGAAATCCCACGGGGTGTATGACCAGCTGGATAACGTTGATCCTGAGCTGCGGGGCGCGTTAGGACCGCTGACGCAGCCGATCAACCTCTATCAGGGCAGCTTCGACGCCCAGTGGGAAATCGACCTGTGGGGCAAAGTGCGCAGGCAGGTCGAGGCGGCACAAGCGCAGCAGAAAGCGGCTATTGAACAGCGTAACGATGCGCTGGTGTCGCTGGAAGCGGAAGTGGCCCGCGCCTGGCTGCAGCTGCGCGGGGCGCAGAGCATTATCGCCACCCTGAACACGCAGATTAAAAGCGCGCAACAGACGCTGGATCTCACCGAAAGCCGCCAGCGCGGCGGGCTGTCACCGCAGATGGATGTCGAAAACGCCCGGGCGCAGCTGGGCAATCTTGAAGCACAGCTGCCACAGTATCAGGCACAGGAGCGCCAGGCGATGAACGGTCTGGCGATCCTGCTCGGCAAGCCGCCGGGCGCGCTGGATGCAGAACTACAATCCGCGCAGCCGATGCCGGCCCTGCCGGATATCGTACAAACGGGCATTCCGTCGACGCTGGCGCGACGCCGCCCGGACGTGCGGGAAGCGGAAGCGAATCTTCATGCCGCCACGGCGCAAATCGGCGTCTCGGTGGCCCAGCTGTTCCCGAGCTTTACCCTTTCCGGGCAGTTTGGCCTGCGAAACAGCGAAACCAACTGGCTGACCGACTGGAGCAGCCATTTCTACAGTTTTGGTCCGCAGGTGTCGATTCCCATCTTCCAGGGCGGACGGCTGGTCTCCAGCGTGAAACTGGCGCGTGCGCAGCAGGGGGCGGCGGTGCTGGACTATCGCCAGACGGTGCTGACCGCGCTCGGGGATGTGGAGAATGCGCTGGTGAGCTACCGTACCGATCAGCAGCGTGAAGCGGGCCTGGCGAAAACCATCGACGCGCTGCAAAACGCCTTTGACCTGGCGAGCGACAGCTACCGGCAGGGGATCGCCAGCTTTATCGACGTGCTGGATGCCCAGCGACAGCTGGCGCAGGCCCAGCAGCAGCGCGCCCAGGCGCAGGTGCAAAGCGCCCTTGACCTGGTGGCGCTCTACAAGGCGCTCGGCGGCGGCTGGGAGCTGTATCAGCAGGTGCAATTACCGGACTACACCGTCTTTGGCGATGCCCCGCGCGGATAAATTTTCAGAGGATTGGGCAAGAAACGGACAGGAACGCCACATTCGCGATGGCTGAGAGGCGGGTATAACTATCGGGTACCCAATCGACATGCGAGGAATGACATATGCGTTATCAAAAACTGGGCAACACCGGTCTGTTTGTTTCTGAACTCTGCCTCGGCACCATGACGTTTGGCGGTGAAGGCGGCATGTGGGGCAAGATTGGCCAGCTGCAGCAAAATGAGGCCGAGCAGCTGGTGGGCCGCGCGCTGGACGCCGGGATCAACTTTATCGACACCGCGGACGTCTATTCGGAAGGGCGCTCGGAGGCGATTACCGGTCAGGCGCTCAAAAACCTGAAAATCCCGCGCGAAAACGTGGTGGTGGCTACCAAAGTATTCGGCGAAACGGGGACGGCAGGGGTGAACTCACGCGGCAGCTCGCGCTACCACATCATCAGCAGCGTGAAGGAGAGCCTGCGCCGTCTGCAGCTGGATCATATCGATCTCTACCAGCTTCACGGTTTCGACCCGGCCACGCCGATTGAAGAGACGCTGTACGCGCTGGATAACCTGGTGCAGCACGGCCATGTGCGCTACATCGGCGTCTCGAACTGGGCAGCATGGCAGATTGCCAAAGCGCTCGGTATTTCTGAACGTCTCGGCCTTGCGCGTTTCGCATCGCTCCAGGCGTATTACACCATCGCCGGACGCGATCTGGAGCGCGAGCTGGTGCCGATGATGCAGAGCGAAGGCGTCGGGTTGATTGTCTGGAGCCCGCTGGCGGGCGGTCTGCTGAGCGGAAAATATGGCCGCGACGGGCAGAGTGAAGCCGGTGGTCGTCGTCTGGAGTTCGACTTCCCGCCGGTGAATAAAGAACGCGCCTTCGACTGCGTGGACGTGATGCGCACTATCGCCGAAAGCAAGGGTGTCTCCGTCGCGCAAATCGCACTGGCGTGGCTGCTGCATCAAAAAGCCGTCACCAGTGTGATCATTGGTGCCAAACGCGTCGAACAGCTGGATGACAACATTGCCGCCACTGGGATCCGCTTAAGCGAAGACGAGCTTAAACAGCTTGATGCGGTCAGCGCGCTGCCGCGCGAATATCCCGGCTGGATGCTGGAGCGGCAGGGTGAATATCGCCGTAATCAGCTCGCACAACAATAACCTTCCTTTCCCCGGTAGGCGCTTCGCTTACCGGGGCTTTTTTCCCGCCTTGCTCACAAAAAACGATCCTCCTCTTTGATCGCTTTTACCTCTTCGTCTATATGACTAGTCATGAAATTTAAATGACTAGTCATATAGGGAGAGACCATGAACAATCAGCTACCAGCCAACTTTTTATGGGGCAACTCGGTATCCAGCATGCAGACGGAAGGGGCATGGAATGAGGGCGGAAAGGGGATGTCGGTCTACGACATTCGCGAAGCTGGGGAGAACATCTCTGACTGGAAGGTGGCGACCGACTCCTACCACCGCTACCGGGAAGATTTCGACCTGATGCAGGATCTGGGGATGAACTGTTACCGCTTCCAGATCTCCTGGAGCCGGGTCTGCCCGCAGGGTGACGGTGCGTTCAACGACGAGGGCATCGCGTTTTATGACCGCTTTATTAACGACCTGATCGCTCGCGGTATTGAGCCGATGGTCTGCCTCTACCACTTCGATATGCCGCTGGCGCTGGCGCAGGAGTACAACGGCTTCAATGACCGCCGGGTGATGGACGCCTTTATCCGCTACGGTAAAAAGATGATCGACTGCTTCGGTGACCGGGTGAAGTACTGGCTGACCTTTAATGAGCAGAACATTTTCCATATGCCGGAAGCGTTTCGTATTTCCGGCTACATGAAAGGGGAGAAAACCCTGCGCGAGCTGTACGAACTGCAGCACCATACGATGGTGGCGCACATGGCGCTGACCGAGTATCTGCACCAGACCAAACCGGGCCAGCTAATGGGCGGCATGCTGGCGCATCAGCTGATCTACCCGGCCACCTGCAAACCGCGCGATATCTTGTGCGCCCAGCAGTACGACGAATTCCTCAACCAGAACCTGCTGCGCGTTTTTGCCGGTCAGGGCTACAGCCCGGCGGTCATGGCGGTGGTAGAGCAGGAAGGGTTTGGCGATCTCTACCGCGCCGAGGATTTAGCGCTCCTGGCGCACACCAAAAACGACTTTATGGCCTTCAGCTATTACGCCAGTAAAACGCTGGACAGCGATGCGATCCCGGAGGGCACGCCGGTCAACTATTACCTGCTGCACGGCGAGAAAAATAACCCGTACCTGAAAGCCACCGAGTGGAACTGGCAGATCGACCCGCTCGGTTTTCGCACCATCATTACCCGCTACGCCAACGACTGGCGCATGCCGGTGTTCCCGATTGAAAACGGCATTGGCGTGATTGAGTCCTGGGACGGCGTCAACCCCATCGAGGATACCTACCGCATTGACTACCACCGGGCGCATATTGAGGCGATGAAAGCCGCGATATTTGAGGATGGTGCAGAGGTGATGGGCTACCTCGGCTGGGGGTTGATCGACATTCTCAGCTCCCAGGGCGATATGCGTAAGCGCTACGGGGTGGTCTATGTCAACCGTGAAAACCACGACCTGAAAGACCTGAAACGCGTGCCGAAAAAGAGCTACGCGTGGTTAAAACAGGTAATCCATACCAACGGACGCGAGATGTAAGCCGTACGCTGCCGGGCCGTTTTTGTGACTGATTGATGGGAACTATCCGCTATGTCTGAAACAAAAATCACACCGCATATGCAGTCCTTTGTCGACAAATTTGTTGAGTTCTCGGCGCGCCTGGCAAACCAGGTGCACCTGCGCTCCCTGCGCGACGCCTTCGCCACGGTGATGCCGATTTTCATCCTCGCCGGACTGGCGGTGCTGGTGAACAACGTGGTGTTTCCGTGGATCCTGGAAGGCGACACGCTTACCCACTTTAAGGTGTGGGGCGAGGCGATCATTAACGGCACGCTGAACATCGCCGCGCTGCTGCTGGCGCCGATGATTGCCTGGTCGCTGGCGCGCAACAAAGATTTCGACAATCCGGTCTCGGCAGTGGTTATCGCCGTCAGCAGCTTTATCATCATGATGCCGATGCGCTTACAGGTCACGCCCGTCGGCAGTGAGACCACGGTAAACGTCACCCAGGTGTTGACCTTCGCCAATATCGGCTCGACCGGGATTTTCGCCGGCGTGTTGATTGGTCTGCTGTCGACGGAGCTGTTTATCGCTATCTCGCGACTGAAGGCGCTGCACATTTCGCTCGGGGAAAACGTGCCGCCGGCGGTGAGCAAATCCTTTACCGCGCTGATCCCGACCATCCTGACGCTCTCGCTGTTTGCTATCCTGGCAGCCCTGCTGGCAAACGTGCTGCATACGGATCTGATCCATCTCATTACGACCTTTATCCAGCAGCCGCTGCGGCTCATCAATACCAGCCTGCCGGGAACGATTTTCATCTATAGCTTTGGTAACTTTCTGTTTACGCTGGGGATCCATCAGTCGGTGGTGAACAGCGTGGTGCTGGAACCATTCCTGCTGATCAACACCAATGAGAACATGCTGGCCTTCGCCAACGGTCAGCCGATCCCGCATATCATCAATAACATTTTTGTGCCGACGTTTGGCATGGTGGGCGGAACCGGCAGCACGATCTCGCTGCTGATCGCCATCTTTATCTTCTCGCGGCAACAGTCGGCGAAGCAGGTGGCGCGTCTGTCGCTGGCACCGGGTCTGTTCAATATCAACGAGCCGGTGATTTTTGGGCTGCCGATTGTCTTTAACCTGCCGCTGATGATCCCGTTTGTGCTGTTACCCGCCATCGGCATCTATTTTGCCTGGCTCTGTACGACCCTGGGGTTGATGTCGCGCTGCGTGGTGATGATCCCCTGGACGACACCGCCGATCCTAAGCGCCTGGCTGGCGACGGCGGGGGACTGGCGGGCGGTGGTGGTGCAGTTGGCAATCATCGTATTTGGTGTATTCTTCTACCTGCCTTTCCTCAAGATTGCCGAGAGAGTGGCGTTAAAAAACAGCGGGATAGAAACTAACTGAAAGGAAGGACGATGGCGGCGAAGTACATCACCATAGCGCGGGAAATCAAGAAACGCATCATCAGTCAGCAGTACGCCGCCAATGAACCGCTGCCGGACCAGTTTGCGCTGGCCGCGGAGTTCAATACCAGCCGGATGACCATTCAGCAGGCCATGCGTCAGCTGATTGTCGAAGGGCTGGTGTATACCCGCCAGGGGCAGGGGACGTTCATCCGCAAGAATTTTCTTCAGCTGTCGCAGTGGGATCTCTCCGGCAGCGACTACTTTGGCGCGACCAAAACCTGGGAGCATCTGGGTACGGTGACCAGCCAGGTGGTGCATTTTGAACTGCGTTTTCCGAACGAGAAAGAGCAGGCTTCGCTGATGATCAACGCCGATACGCCCGTCTATGATTTCATTCGCCTGCGTCTGCTCAACGGTGAGCCGATGTCGCTGGACGCCACGGTGATGCCGCTCAATCTGGTGCCCGGCCTGAATAAGAGCCATCTTGAAAGCTCGGTGTTTCGCTATGTCCAGGAGACGCTGGGGCTGAAGATTATGGGATCGTACCGGGTAGTGCGGGCATTAAAGCCGAATGCGCTGGACATGCTGCATCTGGTCTGCGAGGAGAGCGACCCGGTGCTGGAGGTGGAGCAGGTGATCTATCTGGAAGATGGCACGCCGCTGGAGTATGCCCACTGCCACTACCGGTACGACCACGGCGGGATTGTGATCGTCAATAACGGGTAAAAAAAAGCGGGCATCGAAGCCCGCTTTTTTCTTTTTGGCGATTAGTTCAAACGCACCGGCATACCGGAGCGGTTCTGCACCGCCTGGTCAACAATCGTCGTCTCGACGTCAGGCTGAGAGGTCACCGCCTGCACCGCGCTGTTCAGCGTAATCGGTACGATTTCGTTATTGTTGATCTGATCTTCGCTGGTGGACAGCGGGTTGTGCACTTCGATGTAACGGCTACCATCTGGCTCAGACGTGGCTTTCACCGGTTCGTTGATGAACTGCACACGCGTCCCGACAGGTACGTTTTCGAACAGGAATTTGATGTCGTCGTTACGCAGACGTACGCAGCCGTGGCTGACGCGCAGGCCGATACCGAAGTTGGCATTAGTACCGTGAATAGCATACAGACGGCCAATGTACAGCGCGTACAGACCCATCGGGTTATCCGGGCCTGCCGGGACCACGGCTGGCAGCGGCTCGCCTGCTGCGATGTATTCCGCGTGCATTTTCGCCGTTGGGGTCCAGGTTGGGCCTGCTTTCTTACGCTCAACTTTGGTGGTCCAGTTCAGCGGGGTGTCTTTGCCCAACTGGCCGATACCGATTGGCAGCACGATCACGGTGTTGGTGCCTTTCGGGTAGTAATACAGACGCATTTCCGCGCTGTTGATGACGATACCTTCATGAACGGTATCCGGCAGGATCAACTGCTGAGGAATGTTAAGCACGGTCCCGGCTTTTGGCAGATACGGGTCAACGCCCGGGTTCGCTTCCAGCATGTTAGACAGGCCCAGCTGATACTGCGCCGCAAAATACTCCAGCGGCTGAGTGTTACCCTCAGGCACCGTCACTACCTGGTTTTGACCCACCAGACGGCTACCGTCTGTCGGCAGCGGATAAGTCACCGCAGAAGCGGTTTTGCAAAAACCTACTACGGCTAACGCCGCCGCAAAAAGCGTTGTTAATTTCATGTTCATGTTGTGCGAGGTATCTAAGCCATTCAGGCGTGAGTTGATAAGTCTGAATCTGTGATGGGAGCGCATTATATGTGCATTCCCGCTAACAGGGAATTCAGATGTGTACGAAATCACATTTTTTTCGATTTTGTTAAAGTTTAGCGGAGCGTCGCAACACGGGATCTCAATTCGGAATTGTGGCATAATGCCGTGTTTATCACACTTTTCGCAGGAATCTCCCCGTGTTAGTTACCAGCAACGTCACGATATAGTTTCAAAGTAACTAATTGTTTTCTTTATCTTTCTTACCTCCCTGATGAACTCATAACACATACATTACTATTGCTCTTCGCTGCATTGCACGTAAAATGACCAAAAATGAGCTTATTGAAAGCGTAGCGATGACAAAGCCTGAGGGATACTTTATGGACATAGCATTACTCAACAAGGGGAGAAACAGGGCTTGGTCAGATACGATGGTGAATCTTGAGGCTCGTAAGCTAGTTGAAACAGCCAACCAACTATCTGCATTCTATTTGCATGATGGTCTTACACGAATCAAGTTTGTCGAAGAGATAAAGCAGATCGTAGAAAAGGAATTTGCAGCAGCACGATTTGCTAAAACTGATGAAGAGTGTATGGCCTGTATCAAGAATCTCCGTGCAGAAAGTGACAATTTACGTGAACAAGATCGCCTGTTAAGAACCAGAGCTGCGCAGCTTTATGCGAAAGTCGAATTCATCAGGGAAAACAATAAAATAGTTGGTTATGTTATCTCAGCTGTGAATATTGTTATATCAGGGATGGCTGCTATTGGTGGCGCAATAATGATGACGACCGGAACACCAATAGGGATATTAGCGGGAGCGATACTAGTAGTAGATGGTGCAAATGGTATAACAAAAGAAGTCGATAAAATATTGCATGGACAACAATCAAAATCGGAAGGTATTTTCGCTGATGGTATAATGGAAACAGCCAGTTTTATGGGCTTCAAACCTGAATCAGGGCTCGCTGCTTACAAAGCTATTTCGCTTAGCGCAAGTGTTTACACTATTTTTGGCTTGTCGAGGAAAGCAGAAGCATGGAGGCTTTTTCGTTATATTCCAAACGATTACTATCGGAAGATTACAGTTATGAGCAAACCAAAGCTGACTATGAAAATCGTTGGCTACGGAATCAAAGCTAAGGTGATTTTCGATCTTATCAATACAGACTAACTCCTATTTTTCCTACAAAACCGCCAGGATTTATATGAAATTACTGGTGGTTGTATAAAGATCAAGAACATTGATGTTATTAATAAGCCAATACTTCCTGATATTAACTTGCCTGTACTGGAATAAGCAGCTAAAACTATCAATGATAGTAAAAAGAAAAACAATATGCAAATCAGGATATTAAACCTTTTAGCCAGGTCATGTACTACCTCATCAAAATCTCCTCCAAAACTTTCAATGTTGTTTTTTAAAACCTGTATTTCTTTGTTAGTAAATCCCGATTTCAACAAAGAATCTTCTGTAATGCCCATTCTGTCACTCCGTTTGGTCATAAAGTGCTCTTAACAGAGGCTGATTATACTTATGAAATTTAAAGCATACCAGCTTTAGTCCTTATCCCGGATTGGAGAATCCACAATCTCTTAGACATGTCTAAACCAAGCTGTGGAAGTGGTAACTAAGCGGTATTTTATCAAGTGTTATAATTTAAATTGATCACTTTTTTTAATGGCATACATCCCCATTCCGTTCGATGATGAAACAGCACAGTTTTTACTAAAGTTGCATGCGTTAAGCAGCAAGCAGAAAAGCCAATAAAATCATATTATTGACTCACTAAATATTTCAAAATGATTATTAACTCACGTCACTTTCAACCTATTCCCTTTTGAAATCATTACCACTCTGTATGTGTATACAGTTTTAAAAAGTGTGCATAGAAGCTATTGTGTTAGAACATTATAATTGCTTTGTTCTAGACATTTCAGGGAGGTAATCATGTCAGGCATGTCAGGAGTATCAAATAATGCGACTTCAAACATTTTGGGTTTTGATTACCAAAAGTTTATAGCTTTAGAACGATGTTTGAGTGGAAAAGAAAACGATGTTATATGGATTGAGTGTTTTGGTGATGTTGCTCATAATGGAACGAGCATTGAAGTAAAGCATCATTCTTCAAAGACTTGGCTTAATGATACACATAAAGATTTTTGGAAGACACTATATAATTTAATGTCGGAAGATTCTGTTTACGATAATTTTACTCGATTTGAGTTATTAACGACTTCAGACATCAAAGAAGATGTCTATTTTTTATAAATGGAATGAATTATCTGCGAATGTAAAAATTGAGCGTTTAAAGAAAGTTATCCCTACTAAAGCCATTAAGAAATATCATGATAAATTTATGAGCGTATGTGAAAAGGAGATACTTACTCTTATTGATAAACTCAATATTATATCATCACAACCTATAATCTCTCAGAAAAATATGCAAAATATGAAAAGAGATTAAATAATATAATGACTCAGATTTGTAATCAACTCGATTTTGAACAAGAATTGAAACCTGCAAATCTTTATTTTTCGTTAGAATCTTTTGATTTTTATCATAAGCTTGGTGAGCAAAAAATTAGGCTTCATGAAATGGGGAGCGGAGCTAATTGGCTTGCATGTCACTTGTCTTTATTTCTATCTATTTTATATATTCTGTCCACAGAGAAAAAATCGTGCATTCCAATATTCCTTTTTTTAGATCAACCGAGTCAGGTTTATTTTCCATCAGGGTTTTATGATGAAAAAGAAAAAGACTCAGATGTCAAACAAGTGGAGAATATATTTAATACTGTTGTTACTCTTCTGGGTCATATCAATAAGAAAATGGGGTATATGCCTCAAATTATAATCTTAGAACATGCAGATAAATTAGAACTTCAATCTATTGATTTTGAATCTTTAGTTAGAAAGAGGTGGAAAGAAAATGGTGAGAAGCTAATATAAAATTTATTTCAATAGTTGGGGGGGTCTATTAATGTTATATTAGTTTAAAATCTTTCATTTGATTATTTTTTTAGAGGTCGACCTTGATGTGTTTTTAAATAAAGACTGCTAGCGGGAATCGCTATTATTAATGGGGTAGCATTCATTGTTATATTCAACAAGCTCATAGCCATCGTTATTTAAGATTTTAGCTATTTTATGTGTCCCATATCCTTTTCGACGCAAATCGATAATCCGTTTGACGGTGTCAAGCTTTTCACTAAAAACAAACTTATCTTGCTTTCGTTCTAACCAGAAAGGGAGAACTTTGTTGATTATTTCACCATTTAAAGCACGTTGACGTTGCTGTCCTTTCGTCTCACGTAAACGCTGAGACTTTTCTCCAATTCTTTAGGCGCCAGATCAGCTGCTAGAGCTATCCTGATGACACTTACGAGGTCGTTGACAGATTCACACAAGCCATCGACCAATGAAGCGATGAAGACGTTGTTTTGCGAAATTGACTTAATGATTTGTTGAGTGACGTCGATACCTCGACGACTCAGACGGTCCAGCGATTCAATGATGATAGTCGAGCCTTGCTCAATTTGACCATTCTCAATTGCTTCAAGCATATCTCCAAGCGAAGGCCTGTTTCCCTCTTTGAATGCTGAGATTCCGAGATCTTGGAAGTTCTAATCTGATAGAATTAGACTATTAGCATATGCATACTGTTCTGCAAGTTCGATTTGGCGCCTTACCGAGTCGCCTTGTTCCTGCTTCTTTGATGAAAATCTTATGTAAGAGTATGCTTTTCCGTTTTGTTTCATATACACCTCAGTAACTTACAAGAGAGTATCAATTTTGCTTCTTTGCAACAATATCACTATGCAGTTTGGCAGTAAGCCGCTGTTCGAAAACATTTCCGTCAAATTTGGCGGCGGCAACCGTTACGGCCTGATTGGTGCCAACGGTAGCGGTAAATCCACCTTTATGAAGATCCTCGGCGGTGACCTGGAGCCGACGCTGGGCAACGTTTCGCTCGACCCTAACGAGCGTATCGGTAAGCTGCGTCAGGATCAGTTCGCCTTTGAAGCGTTCACCGTGCTCGACACGGTGATCATGGGGCACGCGGAGCTGTGGGAAGTGAAGCAGGAGCGCGATCGTATCTATGCGCTGGCCGAGATGAGCGAAGAAGACGGTTATAAAGTGGCCGATCTGGAAACGCAGTACGGCGAAATGGACGGTTACTCCGCGGAAGCCCGTGCGGGCGAGCTGCTGTTGGGCGTGGGTATTCCGGTAGAACAACACTACGGCCCGATGAGCGAAGGTGCGCCAGGCTGGAAGCTGCGCGTGCTGCTGGCGCAGGCGC
>NZ_JAIWJZ010000078.1:0-3640 GCF_020216105.1 Enterobacter sp. K16B | reverse complement strand
ATCGCCTCTCACTGAACACGTTGTGCTTCGTTATTCTTGAAAATTATGCGCTCTGGCCGTCGGTCAGGGCGGAACATTCACCTAACGGAGCCGTGTATGAACTATACGCATCTTGGCCGCACCGGCCTGAAAGTCAGCCGCCTTTGTCTCGGAACCATGAATTTTGGTGACGTCACCGACGAGAAAACCAGCGCCCTCATTCTGGATGAAGCGCTTGAGGCGGGTATAAATTTCATTGATACAGCAGACGTGTATGGCACTGAACAATCACCCGATATCCAGCAAGGCTCGGGGCTGTCCGAAGAGATTATTGGTCGCTGGCTCCAGCAGGGTGGCCGGCGAGACAGTATCGTTCTGGCGACGAAAGTGTATCAGCCAATGGGGCCAGGTCCGAATGATCGCCGTCTTTCTGCTTACCATATTCGCAAGGCCTGCGAGGACAGTTTGCGACGGCTTAAGACCGACCATATTGACGTCTATCAGATGCATCACATCGATCGCTATACGCCATGGGAAGAGATCTGGCAGGCCATGGAACTCCTTGTTCAGCAGGGAAAAGTGCTTTATATCGGTAGCAGCAATTTCGCGGGCTGGGACATTGCGACTGCGCAGTCAGTTGCTACGGCCCGTCATTCCCTTGGCCTGGTTGCTGAGCAAAGTCTCTACAATCTGACTGCCCGAACTGTTGAGCTGGAGGTCATTCCCGCATGCCGCCATTTTGGCCTGGGATTGATCCCCTGGAGCCCACTTGCCGGAGGGTTGCTTGGCGGCGCACTGAAAAAGATGGCAAGCGGGCGCCGTGCAAGGCCCGCGTTTGCCCGTCTAATTGAACAACACCGTCCTCAGCTGGAAGCCTACGAAGGATTATGTGAGGACCTCGGCGAAACCCCTTCCGATGTGGCGCTTGCGTGGCTCCTGCAGAATCCTGTCGTTACTGCTCCACTTATCGGGCCTCGTACGGTCGAACAACTCCATCAGGCGCTTCACGCAACGACAATCACGCTATCAGACGACACCATGAGCTGTCTCGACGAAATCTGGCCCGGACCCGGGGGAGAAGCGCCCCAGGCTTATGCCTGGTAATCACCAAATTAATGAATCCTTTCTTCGCTTTAGGGAGTCCTAGTTTATGAGCAAGATGATGCATGACCAGCATTCTGCTTCTGTACCCGCTTCCCGGGATCGTCGCAATTTTCTGATCGCCGGCGCCGGTCTGGCGTTGGCCGCTAGTACTCTTGGCAGTAGCGGAGCAGTGATGGCGAACCCGGCTGGTCAGGACACGTCGAACGCCCCTTCGGATGCTGTTCCCGTCCAGAAGGAGACCTTAACCACGCGTAAACTCGGCTCGCTGGAGGTATCCAGCATGGGACTCGGGTGTCTGCCTATGGTGGGGTATTACGGCGGTGGTCCGCGCGATCGTAAAGCCATGGTTTCGCTCATCCGGGCCGCCTTCGAACAATGCATTACGTTCTTTGATACTGCCGAGGTGTATGGTCCCCATCTCAGTGAAGAATTTGTCGGGGAAGCACTGGCCCCCGTTCGCGATCGTGTGGTGATTGCCACTAAGTTCGGTTTCGGCGTGGAGGAGGGGAAGCCAACCTCCCTCAACAGCCATCCTGACCATATCCGCCGCGCCGTAGAGGGTTCGCTAAAGCGTCTGAAAACGGACCACATCGATCTGCTTTATCAACATCGCCCCGATCCGAATGTGCCGATTGAGGATGTGGCGGAAACCGTGAAGGCGTTGATCCAGGAGGGTAAAGTGAAACACTGGGGATTGTCGGAAGCGAGTGCCAGGACAATCCGCCGCGCACATGCGGTACTCCCTGTGACTGCAGTACAGAGTGAGTATGCCATGTGGTGGCGTGAACCGGAGACACGGATATTTCCAACGCTCGAAGAGCTGGGTATCGGCTTTGTACCTTACTGCCCGACCGCCCGGAGTTTCCTTGCCGGGGCAGTCAATCCAAGCCAGCGGTTCGACAGCACCGATCGGCGGCATAACCTGCCACGCTTCCAGCCCGATGCACTGGCCAAAAACATGGTGCTGCTTGAATTCGCGCAGTCGTGGGCCCGTCGCAAAAACACCACTCCGGTTCAGTTCGCGCTGGCCTGGGTGATGGCGCAGCGGCCCTGGATTGTCCCTATCCCGGGTACGACGCAATATCCGCACCTAATAGAAAACAGCGGTGCACCGCAACTCCGGTTGACGGACAGCGAGCTACGCGAAATCGATGCGGCGCTTGCCAAAATCCCATTGCAGGGCGGTCGCGCCGATCCGTTTACCGAAAGTCAGTTTGATAAAAATTAATACCTGCTGTCACAGGGAGACTGCAGGTAAAGTCTCCCTCAGTGCTATTGCCGGGGATAAACCACATGAATGGACTAAATCATAACGCGCTTACCCACAGTGCCGTCCCCATACCGCCCTGCGAGCGTTCTCTTCAGACCGTGGAGGCCCAGCCGTACTTCAGCGTTTCAGAGGCGTCGCTCGTGCTCGAAGGGGCTGTGTTCGATCGGAACAATAACCTGCTGTTTGTTGATGTGGCGACGGGACGCGTGTTTAAGCTCACCCCGGAGCGGCAGCTTTCCATTGTCCTTAAGGAGAATACATTCGGTGCTTCCGGCCTGGCGGTACACAAAGATGGACGGATCTTTATTGCGTCGGTGGGCGATATGCAGCGAGGTTCAGTCCGGGCTATCGAACCCGACGGCACCCGTGAGCAGATGGTTGTTGCTCCTGATGCTGGATTTCTTGTCAACGACCTGGTCTTTGATAATCAGGGCGGATTTTATTTTACTGACAGCCGGGGAAATTCAGCCGATCCACAGGGTGGGGTGTTCTACGTTAGTCCCAACGTCGGGTCAATTCATACCATCCTGCCTGGACTCGCGGTCGGGAACGGCATAGCGATTGACTCCGCCGGCTCTCAGATATGGGCCACAGAACACGCTAAAAACAGGCTTCATCGAATAAGATTGTCAGACGCCACCACGATTGCCCCCTTTGGTTCGGTTGTTACCTATCAGTTCACCGGGCCGGCTCCAGATGGGGCCCGTGTCGACAGCGAAGGCAATGTATATGTGGCCATCTCAGGCCAGGGGCGCGTCATGGTCTTCAACCGCAACGGACTGCCGATTGGGCAAATTGTGCTGCCTGACCGCGACAAAGGTCGTAACCTTAAATCGACAAGCCTGGCGATCCGACCCGGACATCACGAGTTGTTCATTGTCACCAACAGCGGGAACGAACCTGGTGGAGCGATGATTTTTCGATCGGGCGCATTCGCGCCGGCACCGCTTCCCTTTTCACATCAGTGACCGGGCATGAGTGTCCTGGGGGACCCGGCAACGCCGGGCCAGGGTAGGGCATTAACAGTCCTGTATTGCTGAAGGCGGCGTGAGTGAAGGTGGCGTATCCGGAAGCGGGGGAATGATCCCGTCGACGGGGTGCGGCAGATAGAGTGCCTCGAGTTCCGTGATTTCGGCATCGCTAAGTGAAAAGTCCAGCGCGCTGATAGCCGTGGAAAGATGTTCTGGTTTCGTCGCGCCGATGATCGGTGCTGTGATGACCATTTTTGATAGCAACCAGGCAATTGCAACATGGGCTCTAGGCACATGGTGCTTTTCAGCAATGCTG
>NZ_JAIWJZ010000077.1:0-32990 GCF_020216105.1 Enterobacter sp. K16B | reverse complement strand
ACGCAGGGGGTCGCGGGTTCGAGTCCCGTCCGTTCCGCCACTTATTAAGACATTAAGCCTGCCTTACTGGCAGGCTTAATGGCAAAAAACTTTAGGGGCGTAGCTCAGTTGGTAGAGCACCGGTCTCCAAAACCGGGTGTCGCGAGTTCGAGTCTCTCCGCCCCTGCCATATATAATCCTTTGCTTCGGCAAAGGATTTTTTTTGCCCGAAATACTCTACAGTACCGCTTCTTCATTTTCAGCCAGCCTCCCTGCTGGCTGCTATATCAATCCATCACGTTGATTTTTAATAGATCTTTTATCTGCGATTGCTTATCACTATTTTGCAGCCAAATGGCATACAGCGGCCTGGTAAGCGTGGTGGAATCCACCACGGTATGCAGCCCGGCTTTAGTGTCTGCCCAGCGAACCGGTAACCAGGTACACCCTTTTAACAAGGGCAGTTGCTGGCAGGCGATCTCTGCAGAGCTGGTTGTTAACTGTGGAACATCATCAGGTGCAATCAATCCCGCCTCATGCTGCTGAAAATCTGGTCCCCATTCCAGCCGCAAATAGGTCAGGTCTGCCTTCATCATCGAAGGTTCAGAGGCATAAAGCGCCAGACCAAACTGGCCAACAATCTGGCTGCTAAATTCATCCATCTTGGGGGCTTCGGTCGTGATCAGAAGATCAAGCTGACGCTCATGAAGCTGCTTAACCAGCGACTGCCGTTGCGCAATCCTGGCTTCGAATTGCAAATGACCATGAGAATGATACAGCCGGGTAAGCCACTGACTTAACATACATTCCCACAGAGAAGCGCTGGCCCCAATCGAGAACTCATTGTGCCTCGAAGTATGGGCAACCTCTTTGCGCGCTGCCTGCCAGGTATTCATCAGCGTTTCTGCGTACGGGAGCAGTTTTTCACCCGCAGGTGTCAAACGGATGTTGTTGCGATGGCGGGTAAAAAGATTCACACCCAGTTGATTTTCCAGCTGTCGAATACGAAAACTGACTGCTGACTGCGTCAGATAAAGGGCTTCAGCTGCTCGCCCAAAGTGGCGTGTTCTGCTCACTTCAAGGAAAGTTTTTAGCAATTCCGTATCCACATCTTTCTCCGCAAAATTATTTGTCGTTATGATTTAAATGTTTTGTTTTACACTCTGTCAAGCGTAACTAATACTCCGCGCCATAAATAGCTCGGCCAAAGAATTAGGAGCGTGTAGGATGGCGGAAAGCTTTACGACGACTAATCGTTTTTTCGACAATAAAAATTATCCACGCGGGTTCTCTCGTCACGGCGACTTCACCATCAAAGAGGCGCAGCTGCTTGAGCGTCATGGTTATGCCTTCAACGAGCTGGATCTGGGTAAACGTGAGCCTGCAACGGAAGATGAAAAGCAGTTTGTCTCCGTGTGCCGTGGTGAGCGTGAACCACAATCTGAAGCGGAACGTGTATGGATCAAGTACATGGCGCGCATTAAGCGTCCAAAGCGTTTCCATACCCTTTCTGGCGGTAAGCCGCAGATGGAAGGTGCTGAAGATTACACCGAGTCTGATGACTAAGAAAAAAGGGGCTGCGGCCCCTTTTTTACGCCAATAACTTTTGCAGGTGCAAAAGTAAACGGTCGATTGCCCGATAGCTCAACGCTTCCTGCAGATGCTGTCTCTCAATTGCATGACTGCTTTCCACATCGGCGATAGTACGAGCCACTTTTAAAAGACGCTGCCATGCACGAATAGAGAGCCCGAAGCGCGTCAACGTTTCCTCCAGCCACGTCGCATCCTCAGCCTTTAGCTGGCAAAACTGTCGGATCTCAGCATTATCCAGACGGGCATTCAGTTTATTTTGCCGCCTGTACTGCCGGGCCTGAGCAGCAATAACCCGATCGCGAACCGTTACTGAACACTCTCCTCTGACACTGCTCTGGCTGAGCAGGCCGGGAGGAGGCAAAGGGATCTCCAGGGATAAATCGAAACGATCCAGGAAAGGGCCTGATAACTTTCCCAGATATCGCAGTGTTTGTTCAGGCGTACAGCGGTTGTGATTCCCCTGATAATGACCTGACGGGCTGGGGTTCATTGCCGCAACCAGCTGGAACTGTGCCGGATAGCTTATTTTGGCTCGGGTACGTGAGATATGTATCTCTCCGGATTCAATCGGCTCCCTTAGGGCATCCAGCACGCGCCGCTCAAACTCAGGTAGTTCATCAAGAAACAGGATGCCGTTATGTGCCAGTGAAATCTCTCCCGGCCCCGGAATGGAACCTCCTCCGACCATGGCCGTCAGGGACGCGCTGTGGTGCGGAGAGCGGAAAGGGCGACGTCGCCACTGTTTTTGCAACGACACTGAACTCACCAGGCTCACTATCGCAGCGCTTTCGAGTGCTTCATGGTTACTGAGTGGTGGAAGTAAACCATTCAACCGGCTCGCCAGCATCGTTTTTCCGGTACCCGGCGGGCCAATCAGTAACAGGTTATGCCCGCCGGCAGCGGTGATCTCCAGCGCTCGCTTTCCCTGCTCCTGACCGATAATATCGCTGAGATCGTCGGTGCTTTCAGGCGGTATATCTTCCGTTTCTTCGGGCTCTGACAACCTATGCCGCCCTTCAAGATGGGCGCAGACCTCCTGCAAATGCCCGGCAATAAGGCACCCTTTTTCGGCTATCAGCCTCACTTCCGCACTGTTTTCATTGGCAAGAATGATTTCCCGACCGGCACGTATAGCTTCCAGCGCACCAGAGATAGCGCCAGGAACGCCTCTCAGTGCGCCTGTAAGCGCCAGTTCACCGATGAACTCGTACGAGCCTAGCCTGGACGTATTAAGCTGTTCAGAAGCGGCGAGAAGCGCAATAGCGATAGGTAAATCATATCTCCCGCCCTCTTTAGGCAGATCCGCTGGTGCCAGGTTGATGGTGATCTTTTTCGCCGGGAAGGTATAACCGCTATTGATAATGGCGCTGCGGACCCGATCTCTGGCTTCTTTCACCGTTGTCTCTGGCAAGCCGACAAGCGTTAAGCCGGGCAGTCCATTACTCAGATGAACCTCCACAGAAATAAGCGGTGCTTTTACTCCAATAGCCGCACGCGTATAAACAACTGACAGTGACATAAGCACCTCCTCGGGCGCTGACTATGCCACTGTCGCTTTCATACCTTGAGTGCTGTTTTTGTGTTTTACGGCATTACTTCCAGACTTTTAGCAGCAATTTGCAATCATTTCTTGTGAGTGGAAGCCACATCGCAGAAAAAACGTGCCCGTTATGATGACCTGGCGGCGGCGAAAAAAATGAAAAATATTCACCATCTGTTTTTCTCATATAAAACAATGCTTTTCAAAGATATGGTTCGCGAGCTAATCAAAATGGTCATAAATAAATCTTGTGTTTGGTTTAAAAACTGTGATAACTCTTTAGGTATTCCTTCGAACAAGATGCAAAAAGAACTGAAAATGACAGCCCTTCTACGAGTGATTAGCCTGGTCGTGATTAGCGTGGTGGTGATTATTATCCCACCGTGCGGGGCTGCACTTGGACGAGGAAAGGCTTAGATATCAAGCCTTAACGAACTAAGACCCCCGCACCGAAAGGTCCGGGGGTTTTTTTATGACTAAAAAACGCAAATGAGGAGCAGAGAATGACAAATAGCACAAAATTCTGTTTCTCCCGATTTATGACGGGGAACTAACTATGAATGGGGCACAGTGGGTAGTACATGCGTTGCGCGCGCAGGGAGTCGAAACAGTATTCGGTTATCCGGGTGGCGCAATTATGCCGATTTACGATGCACTGTATGACGGCGGCGTGGAGCACCTGTTGTGCCGACACGAGCAGGGCGCGGCAATGGCGGCGATCGGTTATGCGCGCGCCACCGGCAAAACCGGCGTCTGCATGGCGACCTCGGGTCCCGGTGCAACTAACCTGATCACCGGTCTGGCTGATGCGCTGCTCGATTCCGTTCCGGTCGTCGCCATCACCGGACAGGTTGCATCTCCTTTCATCGGTACCGACGCTTTCCAGGAAGTGGACGTTCTCGGCTTATCCCTGGCCTGCACCAAACACAGCTTCCTCGTCCAGTCTCTGGAAGAGCTGCCGCGGGTGATGGCAGAAGCGTTCGAGGTGGCAAGTTCCGGCCGTCCAGGTCCGGTTCTGGTTGATATCCCGAAAGATATCCAGGTGGCGATCGGCGATCTCGAACCGCACTTCTCCACTGTTGAGAGCGACGATGCGTTTCCGCATGCGGAAGTGGAAGAGGCGCGGCAGATGTTGGCCCAGGCGAAACAGCCGATGCTGTACGTCGGTGGTGGCGTGGGCATGGCGCAGGCAGTTCCTGCCCTGCGTGAATTTATCGCGGTGACGCAAATGCCTGCTACCTGCACGCTGAAAGGGCTGGGTGCGGTAGATGCGGATTATCCCTGTTATCTGGGCATGCTGGGGATGCACGGTACCAAAGCGGCAAATCTGGCCGTTCAGGAGTGTGACTTGCTCATCGCCGTGGGTGCCCGTTTTGACGATCGCGTCACCGGTAAGCTGAATACCTTCGCGCCGAATGCCAAAGTGATCCATATGGATATCGACCCTGCGGAGATGAACAAATTGCGTCAGGCGCATGTTGCCTTGCAGGGCGATCTCAATACGCTGTTACCGGCATTACAGCAGCCACTGGATATCAATGCCTGGCGAAAGCACACCTCAGACCTGCGCGCTGAACACGCCTGGCGTTACGATCATCCTGGCGACGCCATCTACGCGCCGCTGCTGTTGAAGCAGTTGTCCGATCGGAAACCCGCAGACAGCGTGGTGACGACGGATGTGGGTCAACACCAGATGTGGTCCGCCCAGCACATGACCTATACCCGCCCGGAAAATTTCATCACCTCCAGCGGGTTAGGCACGATGGGCTTCGGCTTGCCTGCTGCCGTGGGTGCGCAGGTTGCCCGCCCGAACGATACGGTAATCTGTATCTCCGGTGACGGCTCCTTCATGATGAACGTTCAGGAGCTGGGCACCGTGAAGCGCAAGCAGTTGCCGTTGAAGATCGTGTTGCTCGATAACCAGCGTTTAGGGATGGTTCGCCAGTGGCAACAACTCTTCTTCCAGGAGCGTTACAGCGAAACCACCCTGACTGATAATCCCGATTTCCTCACCCTGGCCAGCGCCTTTGGCATTCCTGGCCAGCACATCACCCGTAAAGACCAGGTTGAAGCGGCACTCGACACCATGCTGTTAAGCGAAGGGCCTTACCTGCTTCATGTCTCAATCGACGAGCTTGAGAATGTCTGGCCGTTGGTACCGCCAGGTGCCAGTAACTCACAAATGCTGGAGAAATTATCATGATGCAACATCAGGTCGCCGTGCAGGCTCGCTTCAATCCAGAGACATTAGAGCGCGTTTTGCGCGTGGTCCGTCATCGTGGCTTTCAGATTTGCTCTATGAATATGGAGACGGCCACTGACGCCCAAAACATCAGTATCGAATTAACCGTTGCCAGCCCGCGCCCGGTCGACTTACTGTTTAGTCAGTTATCAAAGCTGGTAGACGTTGCCCATGTTGCCATCTGCCAGAGCACAACCACATCACAACAAATCCGCGCTTAAGCGTGACAGGAAGAGAAAATGACGACAAAAAAAGCTGATTACATTTGGTTCAATGGTGAGATGGTTCGCTGGGAGGACGCGAAAGTCCACGTGATGTCCCACGCGCTGCACTACGGTACTTCTGTCTTTGAAGGGATCCGTTGCTACGACTCTCACAAAGGGCCAGTGGTGTTCCGTCATCGTGAACATATGCAGCGTCTGCATGACTCAGCCAAAATTTATCGTTTCCCGGTTTCTCAGAGCGTTGATGAGCTGATGGAAGCCTGCCGCGAGGTCATCCGTAAAAACAATCTGACCAGTGCCTATATTCGTCCGCTGGTTTTCGTGGGTGACGTAGGGATGGGCGTTAACCCGCCAGCCGGTTATACCACGGATGTGATCATTGCCGCGTTCCCGTGGGGTGCCTACCTGGGTGCAGAAGCGCTGGAGCAGGGGATCGACGCAATGGTCTCTTCCTGGAATCGTGTGGCACCCAATACGATCCCGACCGCCGCTAAAGCAGGCGGTAACTACCTCTCTTCCCTGCTGGTCGGTAGCGAAGCGCGCCGTCACGGATATCAGGAAGGTATTGCGCTCGATGTGAACGGCTACATCTCCGAAGGCGCCGGTGAAAACCTGTTTGAAGTGAAAGATGGCATCCTGTTCACGCCGCCGTTCACCTCGTCCGCGCTGCCGGGCATCACCCGTGACGCCATCATCAAGCTGGCGAAAGATCTGGGTATCGAAGTGCGTGAGCAGGTCCTGTCCCGCGAATCCTTGTACCTGGCGGATGAAGTGTTTATGTCCGGTACCGCGGCTGAAATCACGCCGGTTCGCAGCGTAGACGGTATTCAGGTAGGCGCAGGCCGCTGTGGTCCGGTCACCAAACGCATTCAACAAGCCTTCTTCGGCCTCTTTACCGGCGAAACAGAAGACAAATACGGCTGGTTGGATCAGGTTAATCAATAAGCATAAATATGGGACGGCACGCACCGTCCCTTTGACTCGTCAGACGGGAGTAAATAAAGCATGCCTAAGTATCGTTCCGCCACCACCACCCATGGCCGTAACATGGCCGGTGCCCGCGCGCTGTGGCGCGCCACCGGGATGACCGACGCTGATTTCGGTAAGCCGATTATCGCCGTGGTGAACTCCTTTACCCAGTTTGTACCGGGCCATGTGCACCTGCGCGATCTCGGTAAGCTGGTTGCCGAGCAAATTGAAGCTGCTGGCGGGGTGGCGAAAGAGTTCAACACCATTGCGGTGGATGACGGTATCGCGATGGGTCACGGGGGCATGCTCTATTCACTGCCGTCGCGCGAGCTGATCGCCGACTCGGTGGAGTACATGGTTAACGCCCACTGCGCTGATGCCATGGTTTGTATCTCCAACTGCGATAAAATCACCCCGGGGATGCTGATGGCCTCCCTGCGCCTGAACATTCCGGTGATCTTCGTCTCCGGCGGTCCAATGGAAGCGGGTAAAACCAAGCTTTCCGACAAAATCATCAAGCTCGACCTGGTGGATGCGATGATTCAGGGCGCGGATCCGAAAGTCTCTGACGAGCAGAGTAATCAGGTGGAGCGCTCCGCGTGCCCAACCTGCGGCTCCTGTTCCGGGATGTTCACCGCCAACTCTATGAACTGTCTGACCGAAGCGCTGGGCCTGTCTCAGCCGGGCAACGGCTCGCTGCTGGCGACCCACGCCGATCGTAAACAGCTGTTCCTTAACGCCGGTAAGCGCATCGTTGAGCTGACCAAACGTTACTACGAGCAGGACGATGCCAGCGCGCTGCCGCGCAACATCGCCAGCAAGGCCGCGTTTGAAAACGCCATGACGCTGGATATCGCCATGGGCGGTTCCACCAATACCGTTCTGCACCTGCTGGCTGCCGCGCAGGAAGCCGAAATCGACTTCACCATGAGCGATATCGACAAGCTCTCCCGCAAAGTGCCGCAGCTGTGTAAGGTCGCGCCAAGCACCCAGAAATACCACATGGAAGACGTCCACCGCGCGGGTGGCGTCATCGGTATTCTCGGCGAGCTGGATCGCGCCGGGCTGCTGAACCGCGACGTTCAGAACGTGCTTGGCCTGACGCTGCCGCAGACGCTGGATAAATACGACGTGATGCTGACCAAAGACGACGCGGTGAAAAAGATGTTCCGCGCCGGCCCGGCCGGTATTCGCACCACGCAGGCCTTCTCCCAGGATTGCCGCTGGGACTCGCTGGACGATGACCGCGCTGAAGGGTGCATCCGCTCTCTTGAACATGCCTACAGCAAAGATGGCGGTCTGGCCGTGCTGTACGGTAACTTCGCTGAAAATGGCTGTATCGTTAAAACCGCTGGCGTAGATGACAGCATCCTCAAGTTTACTGGCCCGGCAAAAGTCTACGAAAGCCAGGATGAGGCGGTAGACGCCATCCTGGGCGGTAAAGTGGTGGAGGGCGACGTGGTTGTCATCCGCTACGAAGGGCCAAAAGGCGGGCCGGGCATGCAGGAGATGCTCTACCCAACCACTTTCCTGAAATCCATGGGCCTCGGTAAAGCCTGCGCGCTGATCACCGACGGACGTTTCTCGGGCGGTACTTCAGGCCTCTCCATCGGCCACGTCTCTCCGGAAGCGGCAAGCGGCGGCAACATCGCCATCATCGAAGATGGTGACCTGATCGAAATCGACATTCCGAATCGCGGGATCCAGCTCAAGCTGAGCGATCAGGAAATTGCGGCGCGTCGTGAAGCACAGGAAGCGCGCGGTGATAAAGCCTGGACGCCAAAAGACCGCCAGCGTGAAGTCTCCTTTGCCCTGCGCGCTTACGCGAGCCTGGCGACCAGTGCAGACAAAGGCGCGGTACGCGATAAATCGAAACTTGGGGGCTAATGATGGCCGAGTCACAACCCTTATCCGCCGCCCCTGAGGGGGCGGAATATCTCCGGGCGGTGCTGCGCGCGCCGGTCTATGAAGCGGTACAGGTCACTCCGCTGCAGAAAATGGAAAAACTCTCCTCGCGCCTCGACAACGTCATTCTGGTCAAGCGCGAAGACCGTCAGCCGGTGCACAGCTTTAAGCTGCGCGGGGCCTACGCGATGATGGCCGGGCTGACCGATGAGCAAAAAGCGCGTGGCGTGATTACGGCGTCTGCCGGTAACCATGCGCAGGGTGTGGCGTTCTCGTCTGCCCGTTTAGGGTTGAAAGCGTTAATAGTGATGCCGGTGGCTACTGCGGATATCAAAGTCGACGCGGTACGAGGCTTCGGCGGTGAAGTGCTGCTCCATGGGGCAAACTTTGATGAAGCGAAAGCCAAAGCGATCGAGCTGGCGCAACAGCAGGGATTCACCTGGGTGCCGCCGTTCGACCACCCGATGGTGATTGCCGGCCAGGGCACGCTGGCGCTGGAGCTGCTGCAGCAGGATGCCCATCTCGACCGCATTTTCGTCCCGGTGGGCGGTGGTGGATTAGCGGCGGGCGTGGCGGTGCTGATCAAACAGCTGATGCCGCAGATCAAAGTCATTGCCGTGGAAGCAGAAGATTCTGCCTGCCTGAAAGCGGCGCTGGATGCCGGGCATCCGGTAGATCTGCCCCGCGTCGGGCTGTTTGCCGAAGGTGTGGCGGTGAAGCGCATTGGCGACGAAACCTTCCGCCTGTGCCGGGAGTATCTTGATGACATCGTCACCGTTGACAGTGATGCAATCTGTGCAGCGATGAAAGATCTGTTTGAGGATGTGCGTGCGGTGGCAGAACCGTCCGGCGCGCTGGCGCTAGCGGGAATGAAAAAATACATCGCCCAGCACAATATTCGCGGCGAGCGCCTGGCGCACGTACTCTCGGGGGCTAACGTCAATTTCCACGGCCTGCGCTACGTTTCCGAGCGCTGCGAGCTGGGTGAACAGCGTGAAGCGCTGCTGGCGGTCACCATTCCGGAAGAGAAGGGCAGTTTCCTCAAGTTCTGCCAGCTGCTGGGTGGCCGTTCGGTGACGGAGTTCAACTACCGTTTTGCCGATGCGAAAGACGCCTGCATTTTTGTCGGCGTGCGTTTAAGCCGCGGTCTGGAAGAGCGCAAAGAGATCCTCAACCTGTTGCATGAAGGTGGCTACAGCGTGGTGGATCTCTCCGACGACGAAATGGCGAAGCTGCACGTGCGCTATATGGTCGGCGGACGTCCGTCGAAGCCGCTCCAGGAACGTCTTTACAGCTTCGAATTCCCGGAATCACCGGGTGCGCTGCTGAAGTTCCTGCATACGCTGGGCACGCACTGGAACATCTCCCTGTTCCACTACCGCAGCCATGGCACCGATTACGGCCGCGTGCTGGCGGCGTTTGAACTCGCCGAGCACGAGCCGGATTTCGAAACGCGCCTGAACGAGCTGGGCTACGAGTGCCACGATGAGACCCATAACCCGGCGTTCAGGTTCTTCCTCGCGGGCTAACGGTTCGGCTGCGCGTTGGCCAGGTAAGCGCAGCGCCACCCGGCTTCAGTGGTTCGGCAGTATCTTCCAGAACGCATCAATAAGCGGCTCATGCAGCCGCTTTTTTTGTGCACATACGCCAAGCTCAAACGGCGTCTTCTCATCGCTGCGTTCTAAAATCATCACGCGATTACGTACCGGCTCCGGGCTATTTTCCAGCACCACTTCCGGCAGCAGCGCCACGCCGCAGCCGAGTGCCACCATTGACACCATCGCCTCATGACCACCGACCGTGGCGTAAATCGATGGATTGCTGATTTTTTGCCGACGGAACCACAGCTCGATGCGGCGACGTACCGGCCCCTGATCGGCCATGATAAACGGTACCGTTGACCAGTCCGGCTTTTCCACTGACACCTGATTACGCACCGGGCACGGCAGTGCCGGAGCGATCAGTACCACCGCCAGATTTTCCAGCATCGAAAATGCCACCGCGCCGGGCAGGGTTTCCGGTTTCCCGGCAATCGCCAGATCCGCTTCGCCGGTGACCACTTTTTCCATCGCGTCGGCGGCGTCGCCGGTGGTGAGTTTAATTTCAACCGAGGGGTGTTCCGCGCGGAAACGGTCAAGGATAGGCGGCAGATGGCTGTAGGCGGCGGTCACGGAGCAGAAAATATGCAGCTCACCGGAGAGCGACGGCCCTTGCTGATCGATGGTGTGCCGCAGTTGCTGATACTGCAACAAGGTTTGCTGGGCAAAAATGCGCAGCTCTTCTCCCGCTTCCGTGAGCGTGACGGTACGGTTATCGCGCACAAACAGCGGCTGGCCGAGGTCTTCTTCAAGACGCTGGATCTGGCGTGAAAGCGTGGAGGGGCTGACGTGCATCGCCCGGGCGCTGCGGCCAAAATGGCGGCTTTCCGCCAGATGCAGGAACATTTTCAGATCGCGTAAATCCACGGATTCCACTCCCCCGTTTTATATTGCAGATATTGCAACATGACGTTGTGAATATATCAATTTCCGCAATAAAATTCCTGTCATATAGTAAGTTCATTCTCGCATAAGCGAACCGAACAATAAGCACGACAACACAACATCACGAGGTATCACCATGGCTAACTACTTCAACACACTGAATCTGCGCCAGCAGCTGGCGCAGCTGGGCAAATGCCGCTTTATGGCGCGCGACGAATTTGCCGATGGCGCGAGCTATCTTCAGGGGAAAAAAGTGGTCATCGTCGGCTGTGGCGCACAGGGTCTGAACCAGGGCCTGAACATGCGTGACTCCGGTCTGGATATCTCTTACGCCCTGCGCAAAGAAGCCATTGCTGAGAAACGCGCTTCCTGGCGTAAAGCGACCGAAAACGGTTTTAAAGTAGGTACCTACGAAGAGCTGATCCCGCAGGCGGATCTGGTGGTTAACCTGACGCCAGACAAACAGCACTCTGACGTTGTGCGTTCCGTGCAGCCGCTGATGAAAGACGGCGCGGCGCTGGGTTATTCTCACGGCTTCAACATCGTTGAAGTGGGCGAGCAAATCCGTAAAGACATCACCGTCGTGATGGTTGCACCGAAATGCCCGGGTACAGAAGTGCGTGAAGAGTACAAGCGTGGTTTCGGCGTGCCGACCCTCATCGCGGTTCACCCGGAAAACGATCCGAAAGGCGAAGGGATGGCGATCGCCAAAGCATGGGCAGCGGCGACCGGCGGCCACCGTGCGGGCGTTCTGGAATCGTCCTTCGTGGCTGAAGTGAAATCTGACCTGATGGGCGAGCAGACCATTCTGTGCGGCATGCTGCAGGCGGGCTCCCTGCTGTGCTTCGACAAGCTGGTGGAAGAGGGTACCGACCCGGCATATGCAGAAAAACTGATTCAGTTCGGCTGGGAAACCATCACCGAAGCGCTGAAACAGGGCGGTATCACCCTGATGATGGACCGTCTGTCCAACCCGGCGAAACTGCGTGCATACGCGCTGTCTGAGCAGCTGAAAACCATCATGGCTCCGCTGTTCCAGAAACATATGGATGACATTATCTCCGGCGAGTTCTCTTCCGGTATGATGGCGGATTGGGCAAACGACGATAAGAAACTGCTGACCTGGCGTGAAGAGACCGGTAAAACCGCGTTCGAAACCGCGCCACAGTATGAAGGTAAAATCGGCGAGCAGGAGTACTTCGATAAAGGCGTCCTGATGATCGCGATGGTGAAAGCAGGCGTTGAGCTGGCGTTCGAAACCATGGTGGATTCCGGCATCATCGAAGAGTCTGCGTACTACGAATCACTGCACGAGCTGCCGCTGATCGCGAATACCATCGCCCGTAAGCGTCTGTACGAAATGAACGTGGTTATCTCGGATACCGCAGAATACGGTAACTATCTGTTCTCTTACGCCTGTGTACCGCTGCTGAAAGAGTTCATGACCACCCTGCAGCCGGGCGATCTGGGCAAGGCGATTGCGGAAGGTGCCGTGGACAACGCACAGCTGCGTGATGTAAACGAAGCCATTCGCAGCCACCAGATCGAGAAAGTAGGTCACAAACTGCGTGGCTACATGACCGACATGAAGCGTATCGCGGTAGCGGGTTAACAACAGGTGCGGGCTGATGCCCTCACCCTGGCCCTCTCCCACAGGGAGAGGGTGCAAACATTAAAGGCCTTCTCTAAGAGAAGGCCTTGCTGTTTATTTCCGATACAGCACTTTAATCACATGGTAGCCGAACTGCGTGTGCAGAGGTCCGGTTGGCTCCAGCACCGGGCAGGAGAAGACCACTTTATCAAACGCCGGAACCATCTGGCCCTGGCGGAATTCACCTAAATCACCACCGCGTTTGCCTGATGGACAAATGGAGTGTTTCTTCGCCAGCTTGCCGAAATCGGCGCCGTTTTTAAGCTGCTCCAGAAGATCCAGAGCCAGTTTCTCTTCTTTAACAAGAATATGCAGTGCTGCTGCTGTTTTTGCCATGATCGTGCCTTGAGTGGTATGGATTAGGCTCGCTATACTACCACGCTGTTATTCTCCCCTCCTGACTTTCATTGAGTGATCATTTATGCGTTTAAACCCCGGACAACAACAAGCCGTCGAATTTGTCACCGGACCGTGTCTGGTGCTGGCGGGGGCTGGCTCCGGTAAAACCCGCGTGATCACCAATAAAATTGCCCACCTGATCCGCGGCTGCGGCTATCAGGCCAGGCACATTGCGGCGGTAACCTTTACCAATAAAGCGGCACGTGAAATGAAAGAGCGTGTCGGCCAGACCCTGGGGCGTAAAGAGGCACGCGGCCTGATGATCTCCACCTTCCACACGCTGGGGCTGGATATCATCAAACGCGAATATGCGGCGCTGGGAATGAAGGCCAACTTCTCGCTTTTCGATGACACCGATCAGGTGGCGTTGCTCAAAGAGCTCACCGAGGGGCTGATCGAAGATGACAAAGTGCTGTTGCAACAGCTGATCTCGACGATCTCCAACTGGAAAAACGATCTGATGACTCCCGCACAGGCGGCGGCGAGTGCCAAAGGCGAACGGGATCGGATCTTCGCCCATTGCTACGGCTTGTACGATGCGCACATGAAAGCGTGCAACGTGCTGGATTTTGACGACCTGATCCTGCTTCCAACGCTGCTGCTGCAGCGTAATGAAGAGGTGCGTGAGCGCTGGCAAAACAAGATCCGCTACCTGCTGGTGGATGAATATCAGGACACTAACACCAGCCAGTATGAGCTGGTGAAGCTGCTGGTGGGACAGCGCGCGCGTTTCACCGTGGTAGGCGATGACGACCAGTCTATTTACTCCTGGCGCGGTGCGCGTCCACAAAACCTGGTGCTGCTGAGTAAAGATTTTCCGGCGCTGCAGGTGATTAAGCTCGAGCAGAACTACCGCTCCTCGGGGCGCATCCTGAAAGCGGCCAATATTCTGATTGCCAATAACCCGCACGTGTTTGAGAAGCGCCTGTTCTCTGAACTCGGCTATGGCACAGAGTTGAAAGTGCTCAGTGCCAACAATGAAGAGCACGAAGCGGAGCGCGTCACGGGTGAACTGATTGCTCACCACTTCGTCAATAAAACCGACTACAAGGATTACGCGATCCTCTATCGTGGTAACCATCAGTCGCGCGTCTTTGAAAAGATGCTGATGCAGAACCGCATCCCGTACAAAATTTCGGGCGGCACCTCGTTCTTCTCGCGGCCGGAAATCAAAGATCTGCTGGCTTACCTGCGCGTGCTCACCAACCCGGATGATGACAGCGCGTTTCTGCGTATTGTGAATACCCCGAAACGTGAGATTGGTCCGGCGACGCTGCAAAAGCTGGGCGAATGGGCGATGACGCGCAACAAAAGCCTGTTCACGGCCAGCTTCGACCTGGGGCTGAGCCAGACGTTAACCGGTCGGGGTTATGATTCGTTAACCCGCTTTACCCACTGGCTGGGTGAAGTGCAGCGTCTGGCGGAGCGTGAACCGGTGGCTGCCGTCCGCGATCTGATCCACGGCATCGACTACGAGTCCTGGCTGTATGAAACGTCTGCCAGCCCGAAGGCGGCAGAGATGCGTATGAAAAACGTTAACCAGCTGTTCAGCTGGATGACGGAAATGCTGGAAGGCTCCGAAATCGACGAGCCAATGACCCTGACGCAGGTGGTCACCCGCTTTACCCTGCGCGATATGATGGAGCGCGGTGAGAGCGAAGAAGAGGCCGATCAGGTTCAGCTGATGACGCTCCATGCGTCAAAAGGGCTGGAGTTCCCGTATGTCTATCTGGTTGGCATGGAAGAGGGGTTATTGCCGCACCAGAGCAGTATCGATGAAGACAACGTCGACGAGGAGCGCCGTCTGGCCTATGTGGGGATCACCCGTGCGCAGAAAGAGCTGACGTTCACCCTGTGTAAAGAGCGTCGTCAATACGGCGAGCTGGTGCGCCCGGAGCCGAGCCGTTTCCTGCTGGAACTGCCTCAGGATGACCTGATCTGGGAACAGGAGCGCAAAGTGATTACAGCAGAAGAGCGTATGCACAAGGGGCAGGCTAACGTGGCGAACATTCGCGCCATGCTGGCAAAAGCGAAAGAGAAAGGATAATTTTTTGTAGGCCGGGTAAGGCGAAGCCGCCACCCGGCAATATTCAGGGTATTAATTCACCTCAAGCACCCAGTGCACATAGCTCTGCCACTGGCATTCCTGCTCGATCAACTCAGCCCCAAGCGGGTGATTATCCAGCCACTTTTCCGGCAGCGTCAGGGACAATTTTTCGTCAACGGCCACCAGGTTGATCGCAGGCAGCAAATCATCGCGGCGGCGGCTGGCAAACAGGATCGCCAGACGCAGCAGACGGCACAGATGCTCGGCCACGCGCGGCGGTACGGCGTTTTGCTGGTGCAAAGAAGAGAGATCAACGGCATTGGTCTGGTTCAGCAGCAGCGTTGCCAGCAGTTTTTTCTGGGCGGGGGTATAACCCGGTAAATCAAGGTTACGCACCAGATACGCAGCGTGAGCAGGAGCCTGCTTAAAATCAATGCTCAGCCCCACTTCATGGAGTGCACAGGCACTCAGCAAGAGATCGCGGCTCAGATGATCGAGATCCCATGCGTTAGCGACCTGATCGGCGAAGCGTGACGCCAGTTGCGCCACGCGACCAGCCTGGTCGATATCCACCAGAAAACGGCGCTGCACGTTGCGCAGGGTACGGCTACGAATGTCCTGATCAACCGACAGATGCAACATCCCATACACCAGACCTTCGCGCAGTGCGCCGCCGGCCAGCGTCATACAGGTGATGTTGAGCTCGGTGAAAATGGCGATCAGAATGGCCAGCCCGCTGGGGAAGACCAGCGCACGTTCAAGGGTCAGGCCTTCAATTTCCAGCTCTTCCAGTCGTCCGCACTGAATAGCGCGCTGTTTTAGCTGCTGAAGCTTGGCAAGCGTAATCCGCTCGTCCATGCCCTGTGCCATCATGATTTCCTGCAAGGCCTGCACGGTACCCGAGGCACCTACGCAGACTTTCCAGCCGTGATAGCGCAGTTCGTCCATCACCGGACGTAATACCTCGCGCGCGGCATTTTCTGCCTCGTCGAAGTTCTCTTTGCCGAGATTGCGGTCGGCAAAGTAGCGCTCAAGCCAGGTCACACAGCCCATCGACAGGCTAAACAGCGAGGTCGCCTGCGCGCCTGTACCGGTGACCAGCTCCGTGCTGGCCCCGCCGATATCCACCACCAGACGGCGATCGTCGCCCCCTGTGGTATGCGCAACACCCTGATAAATCAGGCGAGCCTCTTCTTCACCGCTGATCACCTGAACCGGACAACCGAGAATTTCCTGCGCTCTGGCAATAAAATCCACGGCGTTAACCGCCAGGCGGAGTGTCGCGGTGGCGACAACGGTGATTTGGGAATGGGGGATATCCTGCAGACGCTCAGCGAAGAGCCGCAGACACTGCCAGCCACGTTCCATGGCTTCTGGTGAGAGGTAATTGTCGCTGCTCAGGCCCGCCGCGAGGCGGACCTTGCGCTTAATGCGCGTCAGCGTTTGTATGCTTCCCGCCACCTCGCGCACAACCAGCATATGAAAACTATTCGAACCGAGATCGATGGCTGCGTAAAGCGAGGTGGAGCTGAGCATATATTCTTAACCTGAACGACGACGATTACGCGGCGCGCCACCTGAACGACGCGGACCATTGCCGGAGCGTGGGCGGGTAAGACGCTTAGGCGGCGGCAGTTCGCTTAACAGCGCTTCCGGATTGTATTTGCTCTGCGGAATAGAGTGACCGATGTAAGCCTCAATGGCGGGCAGATTCAGTGCATACTCTTCACACGCAAGGCTAATCGAGTGACCGCTTGCGCCCGCACGACCGGTACGACCGATACGGTGTACATAGTCTTCACAGTCGTCTGGCAGGTCATAGTTGAAGACGTGCGTCACGGCTGGAATGTGCAAACCACGTGCTGCCACGTCGGTTGCGACCAGAATGTCGAGATCGCCACGGGTAAACTCTTCGAGAATACGCAGGCGTTTTTTCTGCGCCACGTCGCCGGTCAACAGACCTACACGGTGACCATCAGCAGCCAGATGGCCCCAGATGTCTTCACAACGGTGTTTGGTGTTCGCGAAGATAATGGCGCGATCCGGCCACTCTTCTTCAATCAGCGTTTGCAGCAGACGCATTTTCTCTTCATTGGAAGGATAGAAGAGCTCTTCTTTAATGCGGTGACCCGTTTTCTGCTCCGGCTCCACTTCCACATATTCGGCGTTGTTCATCTGTTCGAACGCCAGTTCGCGTACACGGTAAGAGAGGGTGGCAGAGAACAGCATATTCAGACGCTGGTTGGCCGGCGGCATGCGGCGGAACAGCCAGCGGATGTCTTTAATGAAGCCCAAATCGTACATGCGGTCGGCTTCATCGAGCACCACAACCTGAATGGCACCGAGGTTAATGTGGTTCTGTTTGGCGTAATCGATAAGACGGCCAGTGGTACCGATCAGGATATCCACACCGCTTTCCAGCACTTTCAGCTGCTTATCGTAACCGTCACCGCCATAGGCCAGACCCAGCTTCAGGCCGGTAGCCTGTGCCAGGGGTTCAGCGTCTGCGTGGATCTGTACCGCCAGTTCTCGCGTCGGGGCCATAATTAGCGCGCGCGGCTGGTTAACTTTGCGGTCTGCAATCGCTGGGTGAGAAAGTAAATAATGAAACGTTGACGTCAAAAACGCCATCGTTTTGCCAGTACCGGTTTGCGCCTGCCCTGCAACATCGCGACCGGCCAGCGTCAGCGGCAGGGCGAGGGCCTGAATGGGCGTGCAGTTATGAAAGCCTTTGTTTTCAAGGGCTTCAATCACTTTTGGGTGCAGGGCGAAGTCGGAAAACTTCTGTTCTGTTAAATGTGTTTTGCTCATAGTGTGGTAGAATATCAGCTTACTATTGCTTTACGAAAGCGTATCCGGTGAAATAAAGTCAACCTTTAGTTGGTTAATGCGACATCAACACGTCGTTGGTGGAGACAAAACCAACGTACCAGGCTTATTCCTGTGGAGTTATATATGAGCGATAAAATTATTCACCTGACAGACGACAGTTTTGACACGGACGTACTTAAGGCTGACGGGCTGATCCTCGTCGATTTCTGGGCTGAATGGTGTGGTCCTTGCAAAATGATCGCCCCGATTCTGGATGAGATCGCCGACGAATATCAGGGCAAACTGACCGTTGCCAAGCTGAACATCGACCAGAACCCGGGTACCGCACCAAAATACGGTATCCGTGGTATCCCGACCCTGCTGCTGTTCAAAAACGGCGAAGTGGCGGCGACCAAAGTGGGCGCGCTGTCCAAAGGTCAACTGAAAGAGTTCCTGGACGCTAACCTGGCGTAAGGTTTCTCCGCTGTGCGTCCAGAGCATCTTGCTAAATGATGTGGAACTCTGGACGCCCGGCAGAAGTCGTGCTAAGTTAGCTATGACTTCGTTTTAAACATATCTTGTTGTTTGAATCTTGTTTTACCCGATACTTCCCGTTGTTGACATAAACAGTGCGTGAAGTGGCTAAATTCCGGGCTTGTCACTCAATCCGTCTTGTCGTTTCAGTTCTGCGTTCTTTCCCTGTGACCAGACAGCGAACAGACATGAGTTGATGGCCGCTAAACAGGCATGGATGACCCTGCCATACCATTCACAACATTAAGTTCGAGAATCACCCCGAGTTTAAGAACCCACACCATTATGAATCTTACCGAATTAAAGAATACGCCGGTTTCTGAGCTGATCACTCTCGGCGAAAATATGGGACTGGAAAACCAGGCTCGTATGCGCAAGCAGGACATCATTTTCGCCATCCTGAAGCAGCACGCTAAGAGTGGCGAAGATATCTTTGGCGACGGTGTGCTGGAGATATTGCAAGACGGATTTGGTTTCCTCCGCTCTGCAGACAGCTCCTACCTCGCCGGCCCTGACGACATCTACGTATCCCCCAGCCAAATCCGCCGTTTCAACCTCCGCACTGGTGACACCATTTCAGGTAAGATTCGTCCTCCTAAAGAGGGTGAACGCTACTTTGCGCTGTTGAAAGTCAACGAAGTTAACTTCGACAAACCAGAAAACTCGCGTAATAAGATCCTCTTTGAGAACTTAACGCCGCTGCACGCGAACTCTCGCCTGCGTATGGAGCGTGGTAACGGTTCTACCGAAGACTTAACCGCACGTGTTCTGGATCTGGCCTCACCAATCGGTCGTGGTCAGCGTGGTCTGATTGTGGCACCGCCAAAAGCGGGTAAAACCATGCTGCTGCAGAACATCGCGCAGAGCATTGCTTACAACCACCCTGACTGTGTGCTGATGGTGCTGCTGATTGACGAACGTCCGGAAGAAGTTACCGAGATGCAGCGTCTGGTTAAAGGTGAAGTTGTGGCTTCGACCTTTGACGAACCGGCCTCTCGCCACGTTCAGGTGGCTGAGATGGTGATCGAGAAAGCGAAACGCCTGGTTGAGCACAAGAAAGACGTGATCATCCTGCTCGACTCCATTACGCGTCTGGCGCGTGCCTACAACACCGTGGTCCCGGCTTCCGGTAAAGTACTGACCGGTGGTGTGGATGCTAACGCCCTGCATCGTCCAAAACGCTTCTTCGGCGCAGCACGTAACGTGGAAGAGGGCGGCAGCCTGACTATCATCGCGACAGCGCTGATCGATACCGGCTCCAAAATGGACGAAGTGATTTACGAAGAGTTTAAAGGGACAGGCAACATGGAACTGCACCTTTCTCGTAAGATTGCTGAAAAACGCGTCTTCCCGGCAATCGACTACAACCGTTCCGGTACCCGTAAAGAAGAGCTGCTCACCACCCAGGAAGAGCTGCAGAAAATGTGGATCCTGCGCAAAATCATCCATCCAATGGGTGAAATTGACGCGATGGAGTTCCTCATTAACAAACTGGCGATGACCAAAACCAACGACGATTTCTTCGATATGATGAAACGCTCGTAACGCAAATAAAGCCAGTGAACGCCACGTTTTTACGTGGCGTTTTTCTTTTATGGACTATACGCTAGTACCACCTACTCCCAATTTTGACCGGTCGGTGCGACAATAGGACCGTTTATACAGTCAAAGAAATAATTGATTGAAAAATATACAAAGGGAGTTGTGAGAAGCCACCTTTATTACTTCTGAGGCGGTGGCTTCATGGTTATACTTCCGGGACTAACATTTGTTGAGAGCAATCCATTGTGAATCTACTCACCGTTGTGACTGAGCTAATCAGTATATTTTTATTCACAACCTGTTTTTTGTTCATCGCGCGTAAGGTGGCAAAAAGAATAGGGTTGGTGGACAAACCTAATTTTCGTAAACGTCATCAGGGACTTATTCCTCTTGTTGGAGGGATCTCTGTTTACGCAGGTATCTGTTTCACGTTTGGTATTGCGGATTATTATATTCCACACGCAGCCCTCTATATTGCCTGTGCGGGCGTCCTGGTCCTCGTCGGGGCGCTTGATGACCGGTTCGATATCGCGGTGAAAATACGCGCCACCGTCCAGGCGGCGATTGGCGTGGTGATGATGGTCGTGGGTGGGCTGTACCTGAGAAGCCTCGGTTATGTGTTTGGCCCCTGGGAGTTAGTCCTGGGTCCATTTGGTTTCTTCCTGACGCTCTTTGCCGTCTGGGCAGCCATCAATGCCTTCAACATGGTCGACGGCATTGACGGCCTGCTCGGGGGATTGTCTTCTGTTTCGTTCGCCGCCATCGGCATTATTTTGTGGTTTGATGGCCAGTACAGCCTGGCAATGTGGTGTTTTGCCATGATTGCCGCCATCCTGCCTTATATTCTCCTGAACCTCGGTGCGCTCGGGCGTCGCTATAAAGTCTTTATGGGTGACGCGGGCAGTACGTTGATTGGTTTCACCGTGATCTGGATTTTGCTCGAAACGACGCAGGGCAAAACGCACCCGATCAGTCCGGTCACGGCATTGTGGATCATTGCTATTCCATTAATGGATATGGTGGCGATTATGTATCGCCGTCTGCGTAAAGGGATGAGTCCTTTCTCGCCTGACCGTCAGCATATTCATCATCTCATCATGCGCGCAGGTTTTACTTCTCGTCAGGCGTTTGTGCTGATCACCCTGGCCGCTGCTATTCTGGCCGCCATTGGCGTCGCGGCTGAATATGCCCACTTTATTCCTGAATGGGTAATGTTGGTATTATTCTTGCTAGCATTTTTCCTGTACGGCTACTGTATTAAGCGCGCATGGAAAGTGGCGCGATTCATTAAACGTCTGAAACGCAGGATGCGTCGTAACAATGACAAAAACCCAACATTAACTAAGTAAAACCGGGACTATGATGACTCAACCGTTGGCGGGAGCGAAATCAGTGGTAACTGAGAATGAACTGGATATTCGTGGTTTGTTTCGCGTGTTATGGGCAGGCAAACTTTGGATTGCGGGGATCGCACTGGGGTTCGCACTGTTAGCCCTGGCCTACACTTTCTTTGCAAAACAGGAGTGGAGCGCCACGGCAATCACAGACCGACCTACGGTTAACATGCTCGGTGGGTTTTATTCTCAGCAGCAGTTCCTGCGTAACCTGGATATCAAGGCCAATCTGGCGACACCTGACCAGGCTTCTGTTATGGATGAAGCCTATAAAGAGTTTGTGATGCAGCTGGCCTCCTGGGACACGCGTCGCGACTTCTGGTCCCAGACGGATTATTACAAGCAGCGTATGGTGGGTAACAGCAAGGCGGATGCCGCGCTGTTAGATGACCTGATTAACAATATCCAGTTTATGCCGGGCGATGCGCTGCGTAACGTGAATGACAGCGTCAAGCTGATTGCAGAAACCGCGCCGGATGCCAACAACCTGTTGCGCCAGTACGTTGCGTTTGCCAGCCAGCGTGCTGCCAGTCATCTCAATGAAGAGCTGAAAGGCGCCTGGGCGGCTCGTACCATCCAGATGAAGGCGCAGGTAAAACGTCAGGAAGAGGTGGCGAAAGCCATTTTCGCTCGCCGCGTACACAATATTGAGCAGGCGCTGAAAATTGCGGAACAGCACAATATTTCCCGCAGCGAAACGGATGTACCGGCTGATGAACTGCCGGATTCTGAAATGTTCCTTCTTGGCCGCCCCATGCTGCAGGCACGTCTGGAAAATCTTCAGGCCGTTGGCCCCGATTTTGACCTCGACTACGATCAAAACCGCGCCATGCTTACTACCCTGAATGTCGGTCCGACGCTGGACCCGCGTTTTCAGACCTATCGTTATTTGAGAACGCCTGAAGAACCTGTAAAACGCGATAGTCCGCGTCGTGCATTCCTGATGATTATGTGGGGGATTGTCGGCGCACTGACGGGCGCTGGCGTGGCGTTAACGCGTCGTCGCACAAACTAAGAACGCCGTCTACGATGAAGGCTATGTATGGCCTTCATCGCTTAATCGAAGAGAATCGATGTGAAAGTACTTACCGTATTTGGCACCAGGCCGGAGGCCATTAAGATGGCACCTCTGGTTCATGCGCTGGCCAGCGATCCTGATATTGAAGCGAAAGTGTGTGTCACTGCCCAACACCGTGAGATGCTCGATCAGGTTTTAACGCTCTTTTCTATCGTCCCGGATTACGATCTTAATATTATGAAACCGGGTCAAGGGCTGACGGAGATAACCTGTCGCATCCTGCAAGAGCTCAAGCCGATCCTGGAGTCATTCAAGCCCGACGTGGTGCTGGTTCACGGCGACACCACCACCACCGTGGCGACAAGCCTGGCGGCGTTTTACCAGCGTATTCCCGTAGGACATGTTGAGGCGGGACTGCGCACCGGCAATCTCTACTCGCCGTGGCCGGAAGAAGCTAACCGCACGCTCACCGGACATCTGGCGATGTACCACTTTGCGCCCACGGAAAATTCCCGTCAGAACCTGCTGCGTGAAAATATCGCTGATAACAAAATCTTTGTGACCGGTAATACGGTCATTGATGCGTTAATTTGGGTACGTGACCGCGTGCTGGCGAACCGCGAACTGCAGGAAGACCTTGCTGCCCGTTATCCCTTCCTGCACAACGGCAAAAAAACCATCCTGGTTACCGGCCATCGCCGCGAAAGTTTTGGTCGGGGCTTTGAGCAGATCTGTCATGCGCTGGCTGAAATTGCTGCGCAGAACGAAGATGTGCAGATCGTTTATCCGGTCCATCTCAACCCTAACGTCAGCGAGCCGGTTAACCGCATTCTGGGCCATGTCGACAATGTACTTCTGATGGAACCGCAGGACTACATGCCGTTTGTCTGGCTGATGAACCATGCCTGGCTGATCCTCACCGATTCCGGTGGGATCCAGGAAGAAGCGCCTTCCCTCGGTAAACCGGTGCTGGTGATGCGTGAAACCACCGAACGCCCGGAGGCCGTTAAAGCGGGAACCGTGCGCCTGGTCGGCACCAGCACGCAGTTGATTGTCGAAGAGGTCACGCGCCTGCTGCACGACGAGGAAGCGTATCAGGCAATGAGCCGGGCCCATAACCCATATGGCGACGGGGAGGCTTGTGGTCGTATTTTGCATGCACTTAAACACAATCGGGTATCGCTATGAGTTTTACTACCATCTCTGTCATTGGTCTTGGCTACATTGGCTTGCCCACCGCGGCGGCGTTTGCCTCTCGTCAAAAACAGGTTGTCGGTGTGGATATCAACACACGCGCGGTGGAAACCATTAACCGTGGCGAAATTCATATTGTGGAGCCCGATCTCGACCGCGTGGTCAAGGAGGCGGTTGACGGGGGATTCCTGCGCGCCAGTACCACGCCGGTTGAAGCGGATGCGTACCTGATTGCCGTTCCCACGCCATTTAAAGGCGACCATGAACCCGATATGGTCTATGTCGAAGCGGCGGCGAAATCTATCGCGCCCGTGCTGAAGAAAGGGGCGCTGGTGATCCTTGAGTCGACGTCGCCGGTTGGCGCGACCGAGCAGATGGCGCAGTGGCTGGCCGACGCGCGTCCTGATTTAAGCTTCCCGCAACAGGCGGGAGAGCAGGCGGATATCAATATCGCCTACTGTCCGGAGCGCGTGCTGCCGGGCCAGGTGATGGTTGAACTGATTAAAAACGACCGCGTGATTGGCGGTATGACGCCGGTGTGCTCTGAACGTGCCAGCGCGCTATACAAAATTTTCCTTGAAGGCGAATGCGTGGTGACCAACTCCCGCACTGCTGAAATGTGCAAGCTGACGGAAAACAGCTTCCGTGACGTTAACATTGCCTTCGCGAATGAACTGTCACTGATCTGCGCCGATCAGGGGATTAACGTCTGGGAGTTGATTCGCCTGGCGAATCGCCATCCGCGTGTCAATATTCTCCAGCCAGGCCCGGGCGTGGGTGGACACTGCATCGCCGTCGACCCGTGGTTTATCGTGGCGCAGAATCCGGCACAGGCTCGTCTGATCCGCACCGCGCGTGAAGTGAACGACAGCAAACCGCACTGGGTACTCAACCAGGTCAAAACCACGGTAGCGGATTGTCTGGCAGAGAGCGGCAAGCGCGCCAGCGAGCTGAAAATCGCCTGCTTTGGTCTGGCATTTAAGCCCAACATTGACGACCTGCGCGAAAGCCCGGCAATGGAAATTGCTGAAATGATTGCCGAATGGCACAAAGGCGAAACGCTGGTGGTCGAGCCAAATATTCATGAACTGCCGGCAAAACTGGCGGGGCACTGCACGCTGACAGCGCTCGACAATGCCCTGGCGACGGCGGATGTGCTGGTACTGCTGGTGGATCACAACGAGTTTAAAGCGATCTCCGGCGATGCCGTTCATCAGCAGTATGTGGTTGATACCAAGGGTGTCTGGCGTTGAGCAGCCTGAACGGGGTACTCGAGCCTCTGCAATGGGAGAGTGCCTTTTTCGGTCTGTCGTCGGCCATCGTGCGTCTGCGCGATGATGCACCGGCACTGACGGAATCGGCATTTACCGCCTGGCAACGGGTACAGGCTAAGATCCCGGCGGACCGTACTGATCTGCTTGATGCGCTCCAGCAGCACGGCTTTAAGCTGGTTGAAGGTGAGGCCGATCTCTCCATTACCCTTACCCGGTACGATGCGCCCGGTGCGGAAATGGCAACTGAACAGGATATTCCCGTGTTGCGTCAGATGGCGGCCCGGGCGTTTGCGCAGAGCCGCTTTCGCGCGCCCTGGTACGCACCTGGCGATAGCGGACGGTTCTACGCCCAGTGGGTGGAGAATGCGGTAAAAGGCACGTTTGACCATGTCTGCCTGATTTTTCGGGCAGGGGACAGTCAGATCCAGGGATTTGTCTCGCTGCGTAAGCTCAACGAGCGCGAGGCGCGGATTGGCTTATTAGCCGGGCGTGGGATGGGTGAGAAACTCATGCAGGCGGCGCTGCACTGGGCGCAGGAGCAAAAGCTTGTGACGCTGCGGGTGGCGACCCAGGTGGGCAATACCGCCGCGCTTAAACGATATATTGCGAGTGGTGCCAACATCGACGCCACCGCCTACTGGTTATACAGGTGACAAGATGATTCCATTTAACGCACCACCCGTCGTGGGCACCGAACTCGACTACATGCAGTCTGCCATGGGCAGCGGCAAACTCTGCGGTGATGGTGGGTTTACCCGTCGCTGCCAGCAGTGGATGGAGCAGCGTTTTCACAGCGCCAAAGTGTTGCTGACCCCGTCCTGTACGGCATCACTGGAAATGGCGGCCCTGTTGCTGGATATCCAGCCTGGCGATGAAGTCATTATGCCAAGCTATACCTTCGTCTCGACGGCGAACGCGTTTGTCCTGCGCGGGGCGAAAATCGTCTTTGTGGATATCCGTCCGGATACCATGAACATTGATGAAACGCTCATTGAAGCGGCGATCACCGACAAAACGCGCGCGATTGTGCCGGTCCACTATGCGGGCGTAGCCTGCGAAATGGACACCATCATGGCGATTGCCAACAAACATAACCTGTTTGTGGTGGAAGACGCCGCCCAAGGGGTGATGTCCACCTACAAGGGACGCGCGCTGGGCACGATCGGCCATATTGGCTGCTTTAGCTTCCACGAAACCAAAAACTACACCGCTGGCGGTGAGGGCGGCGCGACGCTGATAAACGATCGCGCGCTGGTCGAGCGCGCGGAAGTGATCCGCGAAAAAGGGACCAACCGCAGCCAGTTCTTCCGCGGACAGGTAGACAAATACACCTGGCGCGATATCGGCTCAAGTTATCTGATGGCGGATCTGCAGGCGGCATACCTGTGGGCGCAACTGGAAGCCGCGGAGCGTATCAACCTTCAGCGTCTGTCCCTGTGGCAAACCTATTACGACGCGCTGGAGCCTCTGGCGAAAGCCGGGCGCATTGAACTCCCGACCATTCCGGCTGATTGTGTCCACAATGCGCACATGTTTTACATCAAGCTGCGCGATAACGACGATCGCAGCCAGCTCATCGCCTGGCTGAAAGAGGCTGAAATTATGGCGGTGTTCCACTACATTCCGCTGCACTCCAGCCCCGCGGGCGAAGCGTTCGGCACATTTGCGGGTGAAGACCGTTACACGACCAAAGAAAGTGAGCGTTTGCTTCGCCTGCCATTGTTCTACAACCTCGCGCCAGTTAACCAGCGTACGGTGATTAATACCCTTCTGAGTTATTTCGGCTGATATGTCTCTGGCAAAAGCATCGGTGTGGACCGCCGCGTCCACACTTGTAAAAATTGGCGCCGGACTGCTGGTCGTCAAGCTGTTGGCTGTCTCATTTGGCCCGTCAGGTGTCGGGATGGCGGGTAACTTCCGCCAGCTCGTTACCGTCCTTGGGGTGCTGGCCGGTGCCGGAATCTTCAACGGCGTGACTAAATACGTTGCGCAGTATCATGATGATGCGGCACAGCTGCGCCGGGTGGTGGGCACCGCTTCGGCGATGGTCACGGGTTTTTCGACCCTGATGGCGATTGTCTTTCTGCTGGCGGCGGCCCCCATCAGCCAGGGATTATTCGGTCACACCCACTATCAGGGACTGATGCGTCTGGTTGCGTTGGTGCAGATGGGTATTGCCTGGGCTAACCTGCTGCTGGCGCTGATGAAAGGTTTTCGTGATGCTGCCGGGAACGCCCTTGCGTTAATCCTGGGAAGCGTCATTGGTGTTATTGCCTATTACTTCTGCTATCGCCTCGGTGACTATGAAGGTGCCCTGCTCGGGCTGGCGCTGGTACCGGCCCTCGTGGTTGTGCCTGCCGCGTTTATGCTGATGCGTCGGGGCGTCATCCCTCTGCGCTACCTGAAACCGCAATGGGACAAGCTGCTTGCCAGCCAGCTGGGTAAATTTACCCTGATGGCGCTCATCACCTCCGTCACACTGCCCGTGGCCTATGTGATGATGCGAAACCTGCTGGCGGCGCATTATAGCTGGGAGGAGGTCGGGATTTGGCAGGGCGTGAGCAGCATTTCTGACGCCTACCTCCAGTTTATTACGGCTTCCTTTAGCGTTTATTTGCTGCCAACCTTATCGCGTCTGACGTCCAGACAGGATATCACCCGTGAGATTTTCCGATCGCTGCGCTTTGTCTTGCCGGCGGTTGCGGCTGCCAGCTTCACCGTCTGGTTATTGCGCGATGTCGCTATTTGGCTGCTCTTCTCGGCGAAGTTCACCGCCATGCGCGATCTCTTTGCCTGGCAGCTGGTGGGCGATGTACTGAAAGTGGGGGCTTACGTTTTCGGCTACCTGGTGATTGCGAAGGCTTCACTGCGGCTGTATATCCTGGCGGAAATGAGCCAGTTTGTGTTACTGACGTCGTTCTCGCACTGGTTGATACCCGCGCACGGCGCGCTGGGGGCGGCTCAGGCCTATATGGCAACGTATATCGTTTATTTCGCTGCCTGTTGCGGCGTATTTTTATTGTGGCGTAAACGCGCATGACTGCACTGATTCACATCCTGGGATCGGATATCCCACACCATAACCAGACCGTTTTGCGGTTTTTCAACGACGAGCTGGCATCGGGTAATCCCGATGCGCGTGAGTTTATGGTTGCAGGTCAGGATAAAGGCCTGAGCGCAGCATTTCCGGCGCTGAACATGAGCTTCTGGCCGGATAAGGCCACGCTGGCAAAGGCGGTGATTGCCAAAGCCAAAGCGGATCGTGAGCAACGATTCTTCTTCCACGGGCAGTTTAATACCGGCCTGTGGCTGGGGCTTCTCAGCGGGGGGATTAAACCTTCCCAGTGCAGCTGGCATATCTGGGGGGCCGATCTCTACGAAGTCTCCCGCGGCTGGAAATTCCGTCTGTTCTATCCCCTGCGCCGCATGGCCCAGGGGCGGGTGGGCTGCGTTTTTGCTACCCGTGGCGATCTCAACTATTTTGCGAAACAGCATCCGAATGTGCGTGGTGAGCTGCTCTATTTCCCGACCCGCATGGATCCGGCGTTGAACGCCATGGCAAATGACACGGTGCGAGAAGGCAAGCTGACGATCCTGGTGGGGAATTCCGGCGATCGCAGTAACGAACATGTTGCGGCGCTCAGGGCGGTGCATCAGCAGTTTGGCGACACGGTGAAGGTGGTGGTGCCGATGGGCTATCCCGCCAATAACGACGCCTACATTGATGAGGTTCGCCAGCAGGGACTCTCGTTATTCAGCGCGGAGAATTTGCATATTCTGCGGCATAAGCTGGAATTTGAGGAGTATCTCGCGCTGCTGAGAAAATGCGACCTCGGGTATTTCATCTTTGCCCGTCAGCAGGGTATTGGCACGCTGTGTCTGCTTATTCAGGCGGGGATCCCGTGCGTGCTCAACCGCGACAACCCGTTCTGGCAGGACATGGCCGAACAGCATCTTCCGGTCCTGTTTACCACGGATGTGCTTAATGAAGAGGTTGTTCGGGAAGCACAGCGACAGCTGGCGCTGGTGGATAAAAACGCCATCGACTTCTTTAGCCCGAATTACCTCACGCCGTGGCACCGTGCACTGCGTATCGCTGCAGGAGACAAAGCATGAGCCAGTTGCAATTCAGCGGTTTGCTGGTCGTTTGGCTGCTGAGCATCCTGTTTATCGGTACGCTCACCTGGTTCGAATTCCGCCGCGTGCGTTTCAACTTTAACGTGTTCTTCTCGTTATTGTTTCTGCTGACGTTCTTTTTCGGTTTCCCGCTCACCAGCATTCTGGTCTTCCGCTTTGACGTGAGCGTCGCGCCGCCGGAAATTTTGCTCCAGGCGCTTCTGGCAGCGACCTGCTTCTATGCGGTCTACTACGTTACTTATAAAACGCGTCTGCGTTCCGCGCAGGCCGCCGCGCCGCGCCGGGCGCTATTTACCATGAACCGTGTGGAGACCCACCTGACGTGGGTGATGCTGATGACCATTGCCCTGGTCAGTGTCGGTATCTTCTTCATGCATAACGGCTTCCTGCTGTTTAAGCTTCACTCCTACAGCCAGATTTTTTCTGCCGAAGTATCGGGCGTGGCGCTTAAGCGTTTCTTCTACTTCTTCATCCCGGCGATGCTGGTGATCTTTTTCCTGCGTCAGGACAGCAAAGCGTGGCTGTTCTTCCTGGTCAGTACCGTCGCGTTTGGCATCCTGACCTATATGATTGTGGGCGGCACGCGCGCCAATATCATTATCGCTTTCGCCATCTTCCTGTTTATTGGCATCATCCGCGGCTGGATCTCGCTGTGGATGCTGGTTGCCGCCGGGGTGTTTGGCATTGTGGGGATGTTCTGGCTGGCGCTGAAGCGGTACGGAATGAACGTGGCGGGTGATGAGGCGTTTTATACGTTCCTCTACCTTACGCGGGATACGTTCTCGCCGTGGGAAAACCTGGCATTACTGCTGCAAAACTATGACAAGATTGATTTCCAGGGGCTGGCGCCGATTGTTCGCGACTTCTACGTCTTTATCCCTTCCTGGCTATGGCCGGACCGCCCTGGCGTGGTGCTGAATACGGCGAACTACTTTACGTGGGAAGTGCTGAACAACCATTCCGGTCTGGCTATCTCGCCAACGCTGCTCGGTTCCCTGGTGGTGATGGGGGGGGCCTGGTTCATTCTGCCCGGGGCGGTTGCCGTGGGGCTGATTATTAAGTGGTTCGACTGGCTTTACCTGCGTGGCAATGAAGAGACCAACCGCTATAAAGCGGCCATTTTGCACAGTTTCTGCTTCGGTGCCATTTTCAATATGATCGTTCTGGCGCGCGAAGGGCTGGATTCGTTTGTTTCGCGCGTGGTGTTCTTCATGGTTGTTTTCGGCGTCTGCCTGTTACTGGCCAAGCTGTTGTACTGGCTGTTTGATAATGCAGGGCTTGTGCACAGGCGCGAGCGTCAGGGCAGCACAACGCTGTCACAAGTCTGAGTAAGGATAGTAATGACTGATAACATTTCTGCACCGCGCTATGCGCTACGGGGTCTGCAGCTGATTGGCTGGCGCGACATGCAGCATGCGCTGGACTTTCTCTTCGCCGACGGCCAGATGAAATCCGGTACGCTGGTCGCCATCAATGCGGAAAAGATGCTGGCGGTGGAAGATAACGCCGAGGTCAGAAGCCTGATTGAAGCGGCGGAGTTTAAGTACGCGGACGGCATCAGCGTGGTTCGCTCCATCCGTAAAAAGTATCCTGACGCTAATGTTTCTCGCGTGGCGGGAGCCGATCTCTGGGAGCAGCTCATGGCACGCGCCGGCGCGCAGGGCACGCCCGTGTTCCTGATTGGCGGGAAGCCGGAGGTTCTGGCTCAGACTGAGGAGAAACTGCGTCGTCAATGGAATGTGAATATTGTCGGCAGCCAGGATGGTTACTTCAAACCTGAAGCGCGGCAGGCTCTGTTTGAACGCGTTCGTGACAGCGGGGCGAAAATTGTTACCGTGGCGATGGGCTCCCCGCGGCAGGAGATCCTGATGCGCGACTGCCGTCTGGTCTGCCCTGATGCCCTTTATATGGGGGTCGGCGGCACGTATGACGTCTTTACCGGCCACGTTAAGCGCGCGCCTAAGGTTTGGCAAAATCTCGGGCTGGAGTGGCTGTACCGCCTGTTATCGCAACCGACGCGTATTAAACGACAGATCCGACTGCTTCGCTATCTCGCCTGGCATCACACCGGGAAAATGTAATCAAAATGTAGCGCGATATGCTATTCGCGCTGCAACTCGCCTGCAAAACTGCTGATAATCTGTGCAATGCATTCATTTTTTTAATGCATCGTTTGCCATTTGGCACATTTTAAGAAACCATTCGCTCCGTATTTTAGTCCCCCTAAAAAACAATACCCGGTCTTAAGCCGGGAAACAGCAAACACAATCGAGGATCTATGGCTGAGAAAAAACCGGAGCTACAGCGTGGGCTGGAAGCTCGTCATATTGAACTGATAGCGCTGGGTGGCACTATCGGCGTGGGCCTGTTTATGGGCTCTGCAAGCACCCTAAAATGGGCTGGCCCTTCCGTCTTACTGGCGTACATTATCGCCGGGCTGTTTGTTTTCTTCATTATGCGTTCCATGGGCGAAATGCTCTTCCTGGAACCGGTAACCGGCTCTTTTGCCGTTTATGCACACCGGTATATGAGCCCGTTCTTTGGCTACCTGACGGCCTGGTCATACTGGTTTATGTGGATGGCGGTGGGCATTTCAGAGATCACCGCGATAGGGGTCTACGTTCAGTTCTGGTTCCCGGATATGGCCCAGTGGATACCCGCGCTAATAGCCGTGGGGCTGGTGGCGCTGGCAAACCTGGCCGCCGTACGTCTTTACGGTGAGATCGAGTTCTGGTTTGCGATGATTAAAGTCACCACCATTATCGTGATGATTGTCGTCGGACTGGGCGTGATTTTCTTCGGCTTTGGCAACGGTGGACACGCGATTGGCTTTGGCAATCTGACCGAAAATGGCGGCTTCTTCGCCGGCGGCTGGAAAGGCTTCCTGACGGCGCTGTGTATCGTTGTGGCTTCGTATCAGGGCGTGGAGCTCATCGGGATCACAGCCGGTGAAGCGAAAAACCCACAGGTTACGCTGCGTAGTGCCGTGGGCAAGGTACTGTGGCGTATCCTGATTTTTTATGTGGGCGCGATCTTCGTTATCGTGACCATCTTCCCGTGGAACGAAATTGGCACGACGGGGAGTCCGTTTGTTTTAACCTTCGCCAAAATTGGTATCACGGCGGCGGCGGGTATCATTAACTTTGTGGTCCTGACGGCGGCGTTGTCAGGCTGTAACAGCGGGATGTATAGCTGTGGGCGTATGCTCTATGCGCTCTCGAAGAATAACCAGCTGCCTGCCGCAATGAGCAAAGTCTCACGTGCTGGCGTGCCGGTTGCGGGTGTGGCGGTATCCATTGCGATCCTGCTGATTGGCTCTTGCCTGAATTACATCATCCCGAATCCGCAGCGCGTGTTCGTTTACGTCTACAGTGCCAGCGTACTGCCGGGCATGGTGCCGTGGTTTGTTATTCTCATCAGCCAGCTGCGTTTCCGTCATGCGCATAAAAAGGCGATTGCAAGCCATCCGTTCCGCTCAATTCTGTTCCCGTATGCGAACTATTTGACGATGGCATTCCTGATTTGCGTATTAATCGGAATGTACTTTAATGAAGATACCCGCATGTCGCTGTTTGTCGGGGTGATCTTCCTGGCGGCAGTGACGGCTGCCTATAAGCTTTTTGGCCTGGGTCGCCGTGCCACCACGCAGAAAGTGGAGGAATAAGCGGCAAAATGTGCAAACCATAACCAAACGCGCATTTTTTTCAAAAAAGCACTAGACAGCGGGGACGGAGGTACGTAATATCCAGCCCCGCAACGGCGCTAAGCGCCCGTAGCTCAGCTGGATAGAGCGCTGCCCTCCGGAGGCAGAGGTCTCAGGTTCGAATCCTGTCGGGCGCGCCATTTTAGTCCCGGCGCTAGAGCTGCGGTGGTCTGAGAAGTAGTCAGTACCGCGTGAAAGAATACAGTGGTGGCTATAGCTCAGTTGGTAGAGCCCTGGATTGTGATTCCAGTTGTCGTGGGTTCGAATCCCATTAGCCACCCCATTATTGAAAGAGTTGTGAATTGCGAAGGTGGCGGAATTGGTAGACGCGCTAGCTTCAGGTGTTAGTGT
>NZ_JAIWJZ010000076.1:0-426 GCF_020216105.1 Enterobacter sp. K16B | reverse complement strand
TGGGCGGTATCAGCCTGTTATCCCCGGAGTACCTTTTATCCGTTGAGCGATGGCCCTTCCATTCAGAACCACCGGATCACTATGACCTGCTTTCGCACCTGCTCGAGCCGTCACTCTCGCAGTCAAGCTAGCTTATGCCATTGCACTAACCTCCTGATGTCCGACCAGGATTAGCTGACCCTCGTGCTCCTCCGTTACTCTTTGGGAGGAGACCGCCCCAGTCAAACTATCCACCAGACACTGTCCGCAACCCGGATCACGGGTCTACGTTAGAACACCAGCCATTAAAGGGTGGTATTTCAAGGACGGCTCCATGCAGACTGGCGTCCACACTTCAAAGCCTCCCACCTATCCTACACATCAAGGACCAGTGTTCAGTGTCAAGCTATAGTAAAGGTTCACGGGGTCTTTCCGTCTTGCCGCGGG